>JACQVA010000226.1 GCA_016210005.1 Deltaproteobacteria bacterium
CTGCACCCGCTGTGAAACGAAGTCAGCTCACCCTCCTCAGCGTGCCCGCCGCGTCTGCTTCCCGCGAGCGCCCCCCGCCCCCGTGGCGCTACCGCCGCGTCTTCTTGACAACGGAGGCCTTATAGGTGTTCGGCGCGCACGGTGCCGAGTCAACTCGGGCAACTCGGCCCCACGTCCCCGATTCATCATCGCGTTCCCGAGATTTGGATCGAGGCAGGTACGTCGCCAATTGCAGGTCATACGAGTAGGTCCCTCGTCCGCAAGGCAACATCAATCGACGCCTGAAGCAGCCTCGATTGCGCACCCAATACGAACTTGGCATCGACGGCAATCCCAAGACGAAGCGCTTCGTAACGCTCCACCCTCGTCATGCCGGTAGGTTCTGTCATGGTTTCCTCTGATTCAAACACAAGCATCTTGGTCTCCGTGTTTCCGATGACGATGCCCGACACCTCCCCATCACTGTTGAGGAGGGGTGCGCCGGAGAGACCGCGAGGCGCCGCAAATGACACCTCGTAGATTGGGAATCCGGGATCATCCCAGCCCATCGGCTTGAAGTCTTGGAGATGGCTGACAACATGCCCTTGAAAGCCCCGCTGAACTGGTACCGACCTACCGAAAATGCGGCGCATTGCGTATGGAAACCCCAGGGCCCGGACCAAATCGAAAGGCTTCAGGGCTGCTTGCCGCCACTTGGGTCTTTGAAACCAAGACGCGGAATCTGGGAGATCGAACTCAACCTGGATGATGGCTACGTCGCACGGTAGGACCTCGGAGTCGACGATTCGTGCACCCTTGAAATCTCCGGTGAATGGGTCCGCGAGGCCAACGACGCCAAACCTAGCGCCTGCGGCTCCGATTTCTTTGGCTACGTGCCCGGCCGTAATCATGAACGCGTCGTGCACTGCGAACGCAGTGCCGACGACGTCTCCACTCCGCACAAATTTGCCACCCTCACCTTGCGTGACGAGGAAGATCGGAAAGGTAATGGCGTAACCGAGGGGACGCACGGGCACGGCTCTCGACATTGCAACTCCTCTCTTACCACCGACTGTCTACTCGCCCCGACCGTCAGGTGCCTCATAACCTGGCGCGGCAGTCATGGCGGGCCTCCCTGCAGCCGAACGTAAAAGGGTTTTTCCGTCATCCGGCGCGACACGGGGTTGCGCGAGATGCTGTGGTGGTTGCCGCCGGATGGCGGAAAGGCCTGCCTGCGCCGCGGCTTCGGCAGGCAGGCCCCGTTGAACTGAACCGCTGATCACCGACGGTGCTCCCCACGTGTTATGGGGACTGTAAGGCGATTAGGTGTTCGATGGCAAGCGCGCGGGGTGCTCGAAGGCGGGGGCGATCGGGCGCAGAGAGGCGACATCGGAAGCACACCTGGGGTGACGAACGCTGCGGGCGGACCCGCTCGCGATGGAATGAGGCGCGCGGAGCGGCGCAGGGGCGCATGCGGGCGCACGACGGCGCACCGGTCGCGGCGCGATCGTGAAGACGCAGGGAGTCGGTGGGTCGCGGAAGCCGCGGGTGATCATGACGTGTCGTTGTCTCTGGTTGCCAGGCTTTGGGCAGCGTCGGGACGGCCGAAACAGGGGACGTACTTTAGGGTTTCCCCAGCAGCTGCTTCCAGTAGCGTAGGGAGAGACCTCGTTCGTCGCAATGCTCTTGCCGCAGGGCACTTACTCCGGCGCTTGGTTGATCCGGTCGATCAGCTGGCGCAGCCGACCGAAGCGGGTGCGGGTAAACGGCAGCGCCAGCCGCGGCAGCTGCCAGATTTCGGGCTGGTTGCGTTCGACCGGAAAGGCGGCGCGCTGCGCGACTGCCCCGCTGGTAACGATGTCGGAAAACTCCCTGTTGAGCTGCGACACGAAGGACTCGGGCAGGGGCCGGTTCAGGCGGATTACCAGCATGTCCTTCACATAGCGTGACGAGTGGTACACGCGATAGAAGTTGGTGATTTCGTCGACGGCCGCGGCGACGTTGTCGGTGACCAGGTAGAGCGCGAGGTCATCCCGTGAGATCATGCCGCGCCGCAGGATGTGCTCTTCGACGTAGCGCTGCCAGGTCTTCCAGTACGTACCCCGCGGGCGATCGAGCAACACCAGCGGCAGGGGTTGGTTCTTGCCCGTTTGCAGCAGCGTCAGGGTTTCGAAACCCTCATCGTGGGTGCCGAAGCCGCCCGGGAACAGCACCACCGCGTGGGCTTCCTTGAGGAAGAACAGCTTGCGGGTGAAGAAGTACTTGAACTCCATCAGCTTGGTGTCGCCACGGATCGACGGATTGGGCTCCTGCTCGAACGGCAGGCGAATGTTGACGCCGAAGCTGCGCTGGCGGCCGGCCCCGCGCTGGCAGGCCTCCATGATGCCGCCGCCGGCGCCGGTGATCACCATGAAGCCGGCGTCGGCAATCTGGCGCGCGAACGCCTCCGCCAAGCGGAAGGTGGGATCGCCGGCCTGGGTGCGGGCCGAACCGAAGGTGCTGACCTTGCGCACCCCGCGATAGGGCGCGAACATGCGGAAGGCGTCGCGCATCTCCTTGATAGTCGTGGTGGCGATCTTGAGATCACCGATGGTGGCGCCGTCGGCGAGCAATTGCTGCGCGGTGGCGGCGATGGCCTCGACGTAGCGCTGCCGGTGATTGGCCGGCTGCGCCGCTGTGGTCTTGCTTGCGGGCTCTACTGGCATGACGCGATTGTAGCAGATCAGCGCGACACCGGCCGCGCCTGACCGCCCCGCCGACTAGGGATGCAGCAAGCGCTCCAGCGCGGCCCACTCGGTGACCGGCGCGGAGCAGGTCCGGTTGCGGCAGACGTAGGCGGTGGGCTTGCCGGCCAGCACCGTCTTCCCCCGCAACGGCTCCGGCAGCTGGCCGTGATCGGTGCTGTCAACAACGCGCAGTGTTCGATTGGGGAGGTATGCCCGCCGGACACCCGCTAGCAGCTCGCCGGCCCCCGCTACGCCCGAAGGCGCAACGATGACTACTTCGTGGGGCTGCTGGACGTAGAAATCCACGGCGCACAGCAGGTTGGCGAAGGCGAAGGGCCGCTCGTTCATCGCGCCCGCCAATGTCCGCAGCAACGCTTCGGCCTTTTCGAGATAGTCGCCGCGCTCGCTGTAATGGTACAGGCGCAAGAGGTTGCGGGCGGCGACGGAATTGCCCGAGGGCAGCGAGCCGTCGAAGAGCGGCTTGCTGCGCACTATCAGCGCCTCGTGATCGTCGCTGGTGAAGAAGAACCCGCCGCCCTCCTGATCCCAGAAGTGCGCGATCATCGAGTCGGTCAAGGGCAGCGCGCGCTCGAGGTAAGAGCTTTCCTGCGTGGCCTCGAACACGTCGAGCAGTGCAGCGACGAAGCCGGCGTAGTCGTCGAGGTGGCCGTTGAGTCGCGCGACGCCGTCCTTGCAGGTGCTCAACAGGCGGTCACCGCGCTGGAGCACGCGCTCGACAAAGGCGACCGCAGCGGTCGCGGTCCGGCGATAGCGGGCATCACCCAGCACCTCGCCGGCTTTGGCGAAGGCGCTGATCATCAGCCCGTTCCAGGCCGTCAGGATCTTTTCATCGCGGCCGGGCTTGGGGCGCAGGGCGCGGGCGGCCAGCAGCCGCTCGCGGGCGTGGGCCAGGATCTGGCGCACCGCCGTCACCTCGCGGCCAAAGAGTTTGGCCAGAGGTTCGACTTCGAGGCTGACGTGCAAAATGTTACGGCCCTCGAAGTTGCCGTCCGCGGTAATGCCCCAATGGCGGCACACCAGCTCAGCGTCGGCATCGCCCACGAGAGCGTGCACCTCGGCGGCGTCCCACACGAAGAACTTGCCCTCTTCGCCCTCACTGTCAGCGTCCTGGCTGGAGTAGAAGCCGCCGGCCGGATCACGCATTTCATTAGTCACGTAATCAAGCGTCTGGCGCGCAATCTCGGCGAAAAAGTCATCGCCGGTCAGCTGGAAGGCGGCGAGATAGAGCGGGACCAGCTGCGCGTTGTCGTAGAGCATCTTCTCGAAGTGCGGCACCAGCCAGCGCTCGTCGACGGCATAACGATGGAACCCGCCGCCGAGCTGATCGTAGATGCCGCCGGCGGCCATCCGCCGCAACGAGTGCAGCGCCATTTCGAGGTAGCGCGCTTGGCCGGTGGCGCGCTGGGTTCGTAAGAACAGCTCCAGCACCGCCTCGTTGGGGAACTTCGGCGCACCACCGATGCCGCCGTTGGTCTGATCGTAGGCCTGTCCAAAGGCTGCCGCCGCACGGGCGACCAGGCCAGCGTCCACGGCTTGGCCCGCCGGCGGCATGTTCTCCAAGCCCTGTAACGCCGCCAGCAGCTGGCCGACGGTCTTCTGCAACTCCTCGGGTTGCTCGCGATACGCTTTGGCCACCGCCAACAGCAGCCGCCGAAAGCACAGCAGGCCATGACGATCGTCGGGCGGGAAGTAGGTGCCGCCGTAGAAGGGCTTGCCGTCCGGGGTGAGAAACAAGGTCATCGGCCAACCACCGCGGCCGGTGAGCAGCTGGACGGCGTTCATGTAGATGTGGTCCACGTCGGGGCGCTCCTCGCGGTCCACCTTGATGTTGACGAAGTGTTCGTTCATCAAGCCGGCGGTGGTTTCGTCCTCGAATGACTCGCGCTCCATCACGTGGCACCAGTGGCAGGCGGAGTAGCCGACGCTGAGCAAGATCGGTTTGTTTTCGGCCCGTGCGCGCGCCAGCGCCTCGGCGCCCCACGGATACCAGTCCACCGGGTTATGGGCGTGTTGGCGCAGATACGGGCTCGACTCGTGCGCCAGCCGATTAGTGTGCTCCGCCACGCGGACCTCCTGTTGTGTAGTGGCAGCATCACCTGCGGCCGGCGGTGGGTCAATGGGGGCACCGCCGCTGCTGGACACGCTTGTCAGCTTGCAAGCCGTCATCGGTCATGAGTGCCGGGGTGCAGGTGCCGCGGTTGCCCCGGTTGATTTAGGCCGAGCACCCTCCTACAGGTGTGGCCGAGGAGTAGCTATGGACTTACGACTCACAGAACAGCACCGGAAGTTTCGCGACGAGGTGCGGGCTTGGCTCGGCGCCAATGTCGCCCGGCCCTGGCGCGACGAGCTGCGCGACCCCAAGCACAGCGAGGACAGTCTGATGGAGCTGCGGCGCAAATGGCAGCGCACGCTTTATCAGGCCGGTTATCTCGGCATGGACTGGCCGACTGAGTGGGGCGGCCGCGGCGCCACCGAGGTGGAGAAATCCATCCTCGAAGAGGAACTCGCCGAAGCCGATGCGCCACTGATCTTGAACGGGCTCGGCATCGGCCTGCTCGGCCCGGCGCTGATACACCACGGCAGCGAGGCCCAGCGGCGGCGCTTCATCCCGCCGATGCTGGCGGGTGACGAAATCTGGTGCCAGGGCTTCAGCGAGCCCGGGGCGGGCAGCGACCTGGCTGCGCTGCGCACCAGTGCCACGATCGATGGCGACGCCTTCGTGCTCAACGGCCAGAAGATCTGGACCACCTTCGGCCCCTGGGCCGACTGGATCTTCGTGCTCTGCCGCACCGATCCCAAGGACCGCCACGGCGGCATCTCGTTCGTGTTGTGCAAACTCGACACTCCCGGTGTGACCGTGCGCCGGCTGCGCCAGATTACCGGCGAGAGCGAGTTCGGCGAAGTATTCTTTGAAGACGCACGGGTGCCGCGCGACAACCTCGTCGGTAAGATGGGCGAGGGTTGGAAGATCGCCATGACCGTGTTGGGGTACGAGCGCGGTGCCATGTCGCTGGCGCTGGCGGCGCGGTACGGGCGCGACGTGCGGTTGCTGGCCGAGGCTTGCAAGGAGAGCGGTCGCACTGACGGCGCGGCGCGCGAGAAGCTGGCGCGCATCCTGGTCGAGAACGAGGTCATGCGCGCCAACGGCGTGCGTAACCTTGCCAACCTCGCCGACGGCAAGAAACCCGGACCCGAGTCGTCGATCGAGAAGCTCTTCTGGAGCGAGTTCGACAAGCGCTTCCGCGAAACCGCCCTCGATCTGCTCGGGGCCGGCGGCCAGCTGCTGCGCTCGTGCGACGAGGCGCGTGCCGACGTTGACTGGTCGCGCGAATACCTCTGGGCGCGCGCCGGCACGATCTACTCCGGCTCCTCCGAGATCCAACGTAACATCCTGGCCAAGCGCGTCCTCAACCTGCCGCAAGCATGAACGGGGTTTGTCATGAAGTTCGACCTCTCTGAAGACCAAGCGCTGTTGCGCCAATCGACGCGCGACTTCCTCACCAGCGAGTGTCCACTCGAACGCTCGCGTAAGGTGATGGAGGACAACCCCGACGGCTATGAATCCTCCGAATGGCAGCGCCTAGCGGAGATGGGCTACCTTGGCCTGATGCTGCCGCCGAGCGTTGGCGGCCAAGGCCTTGGCGCCATCGAGCTGGCCATCGTGCTCGAAGAAGTCGGCCGCGCGTGTATGCCCGGCCCGTATCTCGACGCCGTCCTGACCGGCGCCGTGCTCAACGCCGCCGGCGGGCAGGAGGCCCTGCTCGCGGATATCAGCTCGGGCAAGAAGCTCGTGACCATAGCCCGCGATGACGCCGCGTTCGCCGGTAACCCGGGCAGGCCCGCCCGATGCGAAGCCGGGCGGGTGCGCGGCACGAAGTACTTCGTGCCGTTCGCGGCACAAGCGGATGCACTGCTGGTGACGACCCCGGCGGTGATTTGGCTGGTGCAGCGGCCGTTCACGGTCGCGCCGCTGCCGACCATCGATCTAGCGCAGCGCTTCGGCAAGGTGACGCTTGACCACGCGGCTGAGAAGATCGGCGCCGCCAGTCTGCTCGATCGCGCCGATCAGCTTGCCGCCATCGGGGCCAGCGCCACTCTGCTTGGCATCATGAGCCGAGCGCTGGAGATCACCATTGACTACGTCCAAACCCGCCGCACCTTCAACCGGCCGATTGGCTCGTTCCAGGCGTTGCAGCATCGCTTGTCGGAGATGCTGCTGCGGACCGAGTCAACGCGCTCGGCGGCGTACCGCGCCGCCTGGTGCTTCGACACCGGCGACGCTGACACCGCCTTGGCTTGCGCCAGCGCCAAGGCTTACGCCGGCGATGCCTCGCGGCTGGTCTGCGGCGAGGCCATCCAGATGCACGGCGGCATCGGTTTCACCTGGGAGCTGGATCTGCACTTCTATTTCAAGCGCGCCAAGACATTGGAGCAGCACTACGGTTCGACCGAGGTACAGCTCGAGCACGCCCTGGCGGCGGCTGGTTTCTGAGCGAAAGCTCGGCTCGGAGTTCATTCCCCGAAGCGCGGCCGGCGGCCGCGGCCGAGGGACTCGACTTTGCCCTGCTGATTCTGCGGCCGCTCGAAGTTGGGCGCCGCCTCAACCCGCGGGGCGCGTTCAACGTGCGGCAGCGCTTCCCGCCGCTCGCGCAACTGCTCCACCAGCCCCCGGCGCTCTTCACTCCGGGTGACCGAGCGGGGTTCCACCTTCTCGCCGGAGCGGTCCGGCTTTTCGGGCCGGATGATCTTGCGCGGTTCCTCCGCAGCTGGCAGTGCCGGCCGATGCCGTTGCTGCAAGCGTTCGAAGCGCGCACGCGGCTCCGCCGGGGCGCGCGCCGGCCGCGGGGGCGGCTCGTTGGCTGGTGGGGAAGCCGTCTCGATCTTACGGCTCTCCGCGCCAGCGTGAGGCGGCCGGAGGTGTTCCGACTGCTGGCGCAGCCGCTCGCGCTGGTGCGCCATGGCTGGCGGAGGAGGTGCGCTCTTGCGCTCAGCGGCAGGGGGCGCAGGGTCGCTCCGCGTCAGCGGCTTCGGTTTCTCAGCCGGGCTCGAGCGCTGGCGCAGTGACTCCTGCGTCCGTTCGAGGCCGCTTTGAGGCTTCGCCAAAGCCGGCGACGACGTGCTCGGCAAGCGGCCCGGCTTGTGCTCATGCCGCGCCTGCAAGCGCTCGCGCGCAGAGCGCGCCTCGACAACGGGCCGCAGCCGGTGGCCGGCGGGTTGTTTGAGTTCGGTCAGCACCGGCTTGATCGGCAGCGCTGCGCGCAGCGGCGCCAGCCGGTGAGCCTCCACGCGCTCGTACTGCGCCGGCGTCACGGCTCGGTTGAAGGCCTCGCGGCGCACGGCTACAACCGCGTCGCGCACGTGGGTGTTGCTGTAAGTGTGGATCTCGTTCACGTTCACAACCGTTGTGTTGTGCACCACCACCCGGTTAACCACGCGCGGCCCGCACCACCCACCCCACCACGGCGCGCCGATGAAAGCCGGTGGCCCCCACCACGGAATCAGCGGCTCGCCCCAGCCGAGTGCAACCCAGCCGACGCTGACGTGAATCCCCGGCGTCAGGAACGCCACCAGCGCCGGGGCGTAGATCGGCGTCACGGCGACCGCAATCGGACCCGGCGCCCACGCCCAGTAGCTGCCGGCATACACCCAGCGGCCGTAATGGAACGGCGCCCAACCCCAAGGCGCGTCATCTACCCAGGTCCAACCGTAGTACGGGTCCCACAACCAGTGACCGGCGCTGTATGGCACCCAACCCGCAGCCACAACTGCCGGCACCCAGACCCGCCCGTAGGGCGGCACAATGCGCCAACGGCCGTGGCGGTCGAGGTCATCGAGGCCGTACATGTCAGCGGGCACGTAGCGCTCGCTGGCGGCGCTGAGCACTTGCGCGGTGCGGTCGTAGTTCCAGAAGTCCCAGGCGTCGAGGTCGGGGGCCTTTGACTTGGCTAGGCGACTGCCATCGGTGGCGTCGATCACCAACTGCTCGCCGGACTCGATATCGAGGGGCTGGCCGCCCGCCGCCGTGGCCACCGCGTGACCGCCGCGCCGGGCGATGAACGTGGTGGTTTCCTGCGCGACTTCGATCCGATAGTAAGCAGCTCGCTCAATGGTGAACGCCGCGTGCGGCGTGCTCAGCTCCACGCTGTGGCCGCGAGCCAGCCGGCGGATGTCGAGCGCCGCACGCCCGGCGGTGACCGTCAATTGCAGGAAACCCGGTTCCTGATTCTCCAGGCCCAATTCGGTGTCGGAGCCGGCGCGCACAAAGGCGCGCGGCCCGATCTGCAGCTCGAAACGAGCCCCGGCGCCGCTGTAGAGCAGATCGCCCGGTGCCAGCGGCGTGTTGAGGCGGGCAGCCTCCCAATTGTCCAAGCCCGGACGCCAAAAGGAGACTGGTCCCTCGATCAAGCTGACACGCGGCGGAGTTCGCCCTTCGTCGCCATCGGCCGCCGCGGCGGGCCTACCACTGAGCACCGTTAGCGCCGCCAGCGCCAGCACAGGCCACCGGCGCCAGTTACGAATCGGGACATGCCCTCGGTTTTTCGGCAGCATTGCAGCCACTCCTCAGCTGTGCACTTCAAACGTGGCCTCACCGGCAAAGTTGCTGCGCACGATCCGGTCACGGGGCGACGACTTTGCATTCCCCAGTATCCGCGCGGAGTTATTGAGGCTCGCCTGAGCGCGGGCACGCGGGTACAATCCGCCCGGTTCGAGCGCAAAGCGCAGGGGAGGCCGGCATGAACTCCGAGCACAGCGACAAGTCCTTTTGGCTCGCCACCTACGGCCCTTATGTACCCAATCCTGCAGTGCAGGGTGACATCAAGGTGGACGTCGCGATCATCGGCGGTGGGTTCACCGGCTTGTCGACGGCGTACCACTTGCGCAAGGACAACCCGGGCATGGCGGTGGCCGTGCTCGAGGGCGAGATCATCGGCTACGGCGCCAGCGGCCGCAACGGCGGATTTTCCATGACGCTGTTCGGGCTCGAACCCGCGATCACCAAATTGCTCTTCGGCCAACAGCGCACCATTGAAGCGCACCGCTACATGGAGCGCGCCGTCGACTACGTCAATACGCTGGTCAAAGAGCACCACATCCAATCGGACTACTGGTTTCCCGGCTTTCTCCGCACGGCCACCACGCCGGCGCACGTCAAGCGCATCCAGCGCGATCTCAAGATTCTCTCCGACATGGGTATTCGCGGCATCGAATGGTGGGAGGCAGAGCGCGTGCGCGCCGAGGTGAATTCGCCGGGATTTCTAGGAGCGTGGTGGGAGCCGCGCTGCGGGCTGATGAACCCGGCCAAACAAGTGCGCGAGCTGAAACGAGTCGCGCAGCAATTCGGGGCGGCGGTGTATGAACACACACCGGTCACCGGTATCACCCGTGCCGCCCAGTTCACGCTCACCACCCCCGGGGGCCAGGTCACGGCCGACAAGATCGTGTTCGCGACCAACGCCTACTCGCATCTGATCCCCGAGTTGCGCTCCAAGCAGGTGCCGGTATTCACCCACATGGTGGTCACCGCCCCGCTCACCCCGGAGCAGCGAGCCGACATCGGCTGGAAGAACCGCCAAGGCTTGGAGGACGCGCGCAACTTGGTGCACTACTTCCGGCTCACCGCCGACAATCGCTTGGCCATGGGAGGGCGCGACGTCACCTTGGCCTATGGGCGCAACATGGATCACGACCTCAACGCCCAGACCTTCGCCGAATTGGAGCAAGATGTCGTGCGCATGTTCCCGGGGCTCAAGGGCGTGCAGTTCACGCACCGCTGGGGCGGTCCGGTCTCCGTGCCGCTGCGGATGGTGCCGGCGATGGGCTTCTTGGGTGATCAGCGCGCGCTCTACAGCCTCGGCTGTATCGGGCACGGCGTCTCGCTCACGCACCTCAACGGCTGGACTCTGGCCGACCTGGTGCTGGAGAAGAAGACCGAGCTCAGTGACGTTTGGTTCGTCAATCGCCGCCTGATCCCGTGGCCGCCCGAGCCGCTGCGCTTCGTGGTCAGCCAAGCCGTACGCGGTTACCTGCGGCTCGAGGACCGAGTCTTCGAGCGGCATCTGCTACAGTGAGGCTTCATCGGCCGTAACCGTACTCCGCGATTCGGCAAGTTCGCCCGGCCATCCTCGCGAGCGCCCTCGAGGTTGGAGTATCATGAGCCCATGAAGGATCTTGCGCGGGAAGTGGACTTCGGGGCGCGCAGCAGCCGCAGCAGATTGTCCTGCAACACCGCCAGCGGTCCGTCGAAGTCGGGCGCGTCGGTGCGCATGATCGACTCGACCACCATGCCGCCGAGCGTGGTGAACGTCACGCGCCGCGCCAGCTCCACCTGCTCTTGCGACAGCTGCAAGTGACCGAAGAGATGATCCCAGGCGGCGATGATCACGTTCCACACCCGCGCCCGGTAGCGCCGCGCCGGGTTGCGCCGCGGCGGCTCGTAGCGGTGACTGAGCATGATCTCGAAGAAGGCCCGGAACCCGGGGCGGTTCACCAGCCGCCACGCGCCTTCGACCAGCACCTTGACGCGGTTCTCCAGCGTGTCGGCGGTAGGCGAGATGCGCCGGCTGTCGAGCAGAAACTCGTCGAGCGCGTGATCGAGTACCGCCTGGATGATGGCGTCCTTGGTGCCGAAGTGATGCTGGATGCCGCCCCAAGACACCCCCGAACGCTCCGCGATGCGGGTGACGCTGGCGTGCTTGTAGCCGGACTCGGCGATGCAGTCGACGGCGGCCGTGATTACCCGCTCGCGAGTGTCGTCGCTGCGCTCCGCCTGCGTGCCGCGCCCCCGCGTCCCCTTCGCCCTGCGCGTTGCCTTCGAAGTCATTGCCGATACCGTGCGAGCCATCTCTTTGAGCCTTTGCCGGAGAAGCAATTCGAGATGATTGCAAATCGAGCGCGTGACGTCCAGACGCAACGCGCGCGCCGCGGAGGGTGCCACAGGGTGCCACGGCGCGGGTTGACGGGTCCGCTGATTGTTGCTAGCTCAGCGCCCGGCAGTTCCAATCATAGATAATTGCAACCGGCGACGAGACGTGACCCATGGATTTCGAGCTGACGCCCGAGCAAGAGCGGCTCCAGCGGGAGATCTATGCGTATCTCGACGCCCTGGTGACCCCCGCGCTGCTGGCGGAGCTGCACGAGAAGCCTGAGGGCGGCGGCCCCGACAACGCGCCGGAGTACACGAAGTGTTTGCGCCGGCTCGGCGACGATGGCTGGCTCGGACTCGGCTGGCCCACGCAGTACGGCGGTCAGGGCAAGGGGCCGATCGAGCAGTACATCTTCTTCGATGCCGTGTCCGGGTACCACGCGCTGCCGATTCCGATGCTGGCGCTCAACACCGTTGGGCCGACGATCATGCAGGTCGGCACGGCGCAGCAGAAGGAGCGCTTCCTGCCGCCGATTCTGAAGGGCCGATTGAACATCGGCATCGGCTACACCGAGCCCGGCGCCGGCAGCGATCTCGCCTCGCTCCGCACCACGGCCGTCCGCGACGGCGATTCGTACGTGATCAACGGCCAGAAGGTGTTCACCACGCTAGCCGACTTCTGTGACTACATCTGGCTCGCCGCGCGCACGGACCCGACGGCCAAGAAGCACAAGGGGATCTCGATCTTCATGATCGACACCAAGAGCCCCGGCTTCCGCTTCGACCCGATCAAGATCATGGGCGGGTTCCGCTCCAACATCACGTACTACGACGACATGCGCGTGCCGAAGGACTGCCTCATCGGCGAGGAGAACGCCGGCTGGTACTACATCAACACGCAGCTGGCGATGGAGCGCATCACGCTGGTGCCGCATTCGCGGGCTGGGCGGCTGGTCGGCGAGATGATCCGCTGGGTCAAGCAGACTACGCTCGATGGGGTGCGGCTGGCCGACGTGCCGTGGGTGCGCACCCGGCTGGCCGAGATGGCGCGCGACACCGAGGTGCTCAAGCTCATGAACTACCGCGTGGCGTGGCTGATCGCGCAGGGCATTGTGCCGTTCGCCGAGGCCTCGATGGTCAAGATCTTCGGCTCCGAGCTGTTCCAGCGCATCCACGGTTTGGGCATGCAAGTGATGGGATCATTCGGCCAGCTGGAACCGGGCAACGAGTTGGCACCGCTCGGCGGCAAGCTCGAGCGCGAGTATCTCGCGAAGATGCTGCTGACCTTCGGCGGCGGCGCCAACGAAGTGCTGCGGGATGTCGTGGCCATCATGGGCCTAGGAATGCCGCGCTCGCGTTAGGAGGAGATGTTCACCACCGAGGCACAGAGACCACAGAGAACCGAGTCGGGGATTTCAGCATGACGCGCGCCGTACACTTGTTCTGCATGACTGATCATCTCTGTGCCTCGGTGGTGAGTCCTCCTGTGAGAAGCGCAGTCTGCAGCAAGAAGGAGGAGACTAGTGATGAGTTTCAATCAATCCGAAGCAGCCAAGCTCGTGGGGGCTGAGTCCGGCGCCATCCCAGCGCTCGACCGGGTCACCAAATCCGACATCCGGCACTGGTGCGAAGTGATCGGTGATGCCGACCCCGACTACGCCGAGAAGATCAAACAGGGAGCCAAGACCGCGCCACCGGCGATGACGATGGTGTGGTCGCAGCCGCCGCTGTGGCCCCCCTCGGAGGCGAGCGAACCGCACGAGAAGCTGCTGCGGATGCTCGACGAGGCGGGCTACAAAGGCACCGCCGGCGTCAAACTCGAACAGGAGTTCCAGCAGCCCATCCGCATCGGCGACCGCTTGAGTTTCACGGTCAAGGTGGCCGGACTCTCCCAGGGCGAGGAGGCCACCAAGATGGGCAAGGGCTACCTGGTCGATTTGCACTACGCAATCCGTGACGGCCGCGGCCAGGTGGTCAGCACGCAGACATACACGGTGTTCAAGTTCCGCAGCCTGGAACTACCAAGTTGACGCAGCCGGCGAAGGAGGTTCAGCCAGTATGAGCAGTGCAAACACAGGCGACATTCGGCCGTTCTCGTCGCCCGCGGAGGTGGCGTTCGACTACTCGCGCATCGAACGCTTCGTCGGCGCCAGCTCCGAGTGGCACGAGGGCCACGACCAGGTCAGCGAGTCGGACATCCGCCACTGGTGCGAGGTGATGCAGGACGCCAACCCGCTGTATACCGACGAGGCTTACGCCAAGCAGAGCAAGTACGGCGGCATCATCGCGCCGCCGCAGATGGTGCAGACGTGGTCGCTCGACCCGATGCCGGAAGCGCTCAATCGCTTCGTGCGCAACGACCCGCCGTTCAAAGAAGACCCGCACAACCAGCTCTTCGGCATCATCGACGCGATGGGCTACCACGGCGTTGTCGCCACCGCGCAAACGCAGGAATACCTGCGGCCCGTGCGCCCGGGCGACACCATCCGCTCCCGCATCACCGTCGGCAACGTCTCGCGCTACGACCACTACACCCGCATGGGCGTGGGACGCTACGTTGATCTGATCTACACCTTCATCAATCAACGAGATGAGGAAGTCTGCGTGGCGAGCTTCCGGGTGCTGAAGTATCGGCCGCCGTTGGATACCAGACGGCTCTACCAGGGCTAACAGCAAAGGAGACATCATGGCGAAGCTGTATTGGGAAGACGTGAAGGAAGGGCAGGAGCTGCCCGAGCAGTCGCGGGACGTCGATTCGACGCTGATCATCTCGGGCGCAATCTGGGCGTCGCACGACTTCATGCCGGTGCATCACGATCCGAAGTTCGCGCAGGAGAAAGGCGCGCCGGACATCTTCATGAACATCCTGACCACCAACGGACTGGTGGGCACCTACCTCGGCAACTGGACCGGGCCCGACGGCGAACTGAAGAAGCTCAGCATCAGCCTCGCCGTGCCCAACTTTCCCGGCGACAAGCTGCGCATGAACGGCAAGGTGACGAAGAAGTACAAGGATGGCGGCTTGAACCTGGTCGAAGTGACCGTCGCCGGCGAAAATCAGCTCGGCCCGCACGTCACCGGCGCGGCCATCATCGCGCTGCCGGCAAAGGGCTGAGCGGGAGGCCGGTTCGATGGCCCGAGCAAAGATCACTCTGAAGAACAAGGCCTGCATCGTCGGCATCGGCTCGACCGAGTTCACCCGCAACGCCGGCCGCAGCGAGATCCACCTCGCGGTTGACGCGGCCATGGGCGCGTGCGCCGATGCGGGAATCCAAAGCGAGCAGATCGACGGCTGCGTCCGCTTCGGCACCGCCGGCGCGACCGCGATCGAATTTGCCACCGAGTCCGACGTCGCCCGCTGCCTGGGAATTCCCAACCTGCGCTACTTCGTCGAAGCCCCCTGGGGCGGCGGCGCCTGCTGCGCCACCATCATGCATGCCGCCGCCGCGGTCACGCTGGGGCTGGCGAACTACGTGCTCTGCTTCCGCGCCATCCGCGCCGCCAGCGGCATGATGCGCTACGGCCGGCCGGCCAACATTCCCATCGACTCGCACTGGAGCATGACCATGCCCTACGGCTTCCAGAGCCCGACCTCGTGGGTGGCCATGTTCACCCGGCGCTGGATGCACGAAACCGGCGCCACCCGCGAGCAGCTCGGCGCCGTGGCCATCGTCAGCAGGGAGAACGCGCTCAAGAACCCGCGAGCGATGTTCTACGGGCGCCCGCTGAGCATGCAGGAGTATCTTGGATCACCCATGCTGTGCGATCCATTCACGCTTCATGACACGTGCCTGGAAAACGACGGCTGCGTGGCGCTGATCGTCACCACCGCGGACCGGGCGAAGGACCTCAAGCAGAAGCCGGCCTACATCGCCGGCGTCGGCACGGCGACGGGGTGGGACTCGTACTGCATGACCAGCTTCTATCGGCCGGAGATCGGCATTCCGGAAATGGAAGAGGCCGGCAAAGACATGTTCCGCATGGCCGACATGAAGCCGAGCGATATCCAGGTAGCGCAGCTCTACGACGCCTTTACCTCGCTGGTACCGATGCAAATGGAGGCGCTCGGTTTCGTGAAGAAGGGCGAGGGCGGGCCGTTCTGCGAAGGCGGTGACCGCATTCGCCCCACCGGACAGCTACCGATCAACACCGCCGGTGGCATGCTCTCCGAGTCGTACATCCACGGCATGAACGGCATAGCCGAGGGCGTGCGGCAGATTCGCGGCACGTCCACGACGCAGATCAAGGGCGCCCAGCGCGTCCTGGTTACCGGCGGCCTCGGCGTGCCGACGAGCGCGCTCATCCTGACGAAAGGAAAGTAGTCGCCATGGCGTTGCAACTGAACCGACGATACGTGAAGTACTTCTTCGAGCCCGTCGCCGAGTCGTTCGAGGAGGGGTTTTGGGAAGCGGTCAAGCGGCGCGAGCTGGTCTTCCAGCGCTGCGGCCAGTGCCGCGAGTGGCTGCACCCACCGCGGCCGATGTGCCACAAGTGCAAGAGCTTCGATCTGCGCTGGGAGAAGTCGACCGGCAAGGGCAAGATCTACAGCTACGTCACCTTCACCCGCGAGGTGAACCCGCTCTACGTCGTGCCCTTCGAGGTCGTGCTGGTCGAGATGGACGACGAGAAGCCGGTGCGCATGGTGGCCAACATGCTCGATACCAAGCCGGAGGAACTTTACATCGGCATGCCGGTCGAGCTGGACTTCTTCGACGTGACGCCGAAGCAGCCGATCCCGATCTTCAAGAAGCGAACCGCTTGAGTCGGTTGCCAAGATAAGGAGCGAACCATGAGAACATCGCCGCACTTCTTATACGAGAAGAAGGGCCACATCGCCGTCATGACGTGGAACCGGGCGGAGAAGCGCAACTGCTTCACCCCGGAAATGATCGATGCCTTCTACGATGCCTTCGGTGACTTCGACAAGGATGACAACCTCTACGTCGCCATCCTGGCGAGCACCGGTGAAAAGGCGTGGTGCGCCGGCGGTGACCTGGACACCATGATCCCCGCGGTCACCTCCGGCAAGTTCAAGGTCAATGAGGATCCGACCAAGCGGGTCTTCCACGACATCTTCAAGCCGATCATCGCCGCGGTCAACGGCTTTGCCACCCTCGAGTTGATTCAGGGGACCGATCTCTGCGTAGCCTCGGAGAACGCCAGCTTCGCCCTCGGTGAAGTGCGCTGGGGCATGATCGCGGCCGGCGGTTCGCACGTGCGCTTTCCGCGCTACCTGCCGTGGTGGATCGCGATGGAGGTGCTGCTGACCGGCCGGCCCATCAGCGCCCGGCGCGCGTACGAGGTCGGGATGGTGAACCGGTTGGTGCCGACGGTGGACCAGGTGCTGCCGACGGCGATGGAGCTGGCCGAGATCATTTGTGAGAATGGTCCACTGGCGGTGCGTACGGCCAAGGAGATCGCCGTGCGCCAGTGGAATCACGAGCCCGCCTACGTGCTCGAAAACGCCCTGTTCCAGCGGGTGCGCAACTCCGAGGACGCCCAAGAAGGGCCGCGCTCGTACATGGAGCGGCGCAAACCCAACTTCAAGGGACGTTAGCCCGCACCCGCGGGCGGATAGCTTCACCGCCGGGAGCGGGCAACCGAGAAGGGAAGAGGGATGACTGCTCTGAAAGACCAGACCTGCATCGTCGGCATCGGACAGACCCCGTACACGCGCGCTAAGCAGACGGATGGGACCAACCTCACCATTCAACTGAAGGCTTGCGAGGCGGCGATCGCCGACGCCGGTCTGAGCAACAAACAGATCGACGGTATCTTGCCGTTTGCCAGCCTCAACATCGCCGAGGACTTCGCCGTGCATCTGGGCATCCAGGACCTGCGCTATCAGGCGACGTTGCACGTCGGCGGGGCCGCACCCGGAGCTTCCATTGCCACGGCGGCGATGGCGGTCAACGCCGGCGTTTGCACTTACGCGCTGATTCCGGGCGGCTGGTACGGCTATGCCGGCCGGCGGGTGCGCGAAGTGGTGACCGCCGACCCGACCGTGATGTCGGGCGGAGTAACGGCGCGTGACTTCTACTTCCCGTACGGCCTGACCGCGCCGGTGCAGTGGTTCTCGTACATGGCGCGCCTGCACATGGACGAGTTCGGCACCAAGCCGGAGCACTTGGGCGCGGTCGCCGTTGCCTGCCGCAAGCACGCGCAACTCAATCCCGCCGCCCTCATGCGCGGTAAGCCCATGACGATGGAGGATTACCTGGCCTCGCCGCTGATCTCGGATCCGTTCCGGCTGCTGGACTGCTCGCTGGAAGCGGACGGCGCCTGTGCTTTCGTCGTCACCACCGTCGAGCGGGCGTGCGACCTGAAGCGCAAGCCGGTCTACATCACCGGGTTCGCCCAAGGCCAACCGTTCCCGGCCGACGACATCGTGACCCGCGAGCACATGTTCAATCTCGGGCATACCTCGGCCGCGCCGCGCGCGTTTGCCATGGCCGGAATCACCCCCGAGGACATCGACTTCGCCGAGATCTACGATCCCTTCACCTTCCAGGTGATCCAGCAGCTCGAGGAGATGGGCTTCTGCAAACGCGGCGAGGGCGGGCCGTTCGTCACCGGCGGCCGGATCGAACTGGGCGGACAATTGCCGGTCAACACCCACGGTGGTTTACTGTCGGAAGCCCACGTGCTCGGCATGAACCACTTCGTCGAGGCCGTGAAGCAGTTGCGCTGTGACGCGGGCGAACGCCAGGTGAAGAACGCCAAGCTGGGGTTGGTGACCGGTTTCGGTGACTTTGGCGATGGCAGCATCGTCATTCTGAGGAACTGAGGGGGTTGCGATGACACAACAATCCGACACCACCTACGACAAGCCCTTGCCGTTGCTGCAGGGCATGGCGCAGGAGTTCTACAACCACTGCAAGAACGGCGAGCTGCGCTTCCAGCGCTGCAGCCAGTGCGGCAAGTGGCGGCACGTGCCCCGCGCGATGTGCGCGGCGTGCGGTTCGTGGCAGTGGGAGTGGGCCAGGTCGAGCGGCCGCGGTAAGGTTTTCACCTGGACCGTGGTGCGCCGGCCGATGCATCCTGGCTTCAGTAACGATACCCCCTACGCCCCGGTTGTCGTCGAGTTGGCGGAAGGCGTGCGTATGGTGACCTGGCTCGTCGACGTAGCTCCGGACGAGATCAGGAGGGACATGGCGGTCGAAGTGGTGTTCGACGCCGTGACCCCCGAGGTCACTCTGCCGAAATTCAGGAAGGTCAAATCGTGAACTTCGAACTCGACGAGCAGCAGCAGATGCTGCAAACGACGGCGCGGAATTTCCTCGCCGCCGAATGCGACAAGTCGGTGGTCCGACAGATCGAGGCCAGCGACACCGGCCATTCACCGCAACTGTGGCGGCAGATGGCCGCGCTCGGATGGACCGGCATCATCGTTCCCGAGCAGTACGGCGGCGTCGGTTTGGGCCTGCTCGATCTCGCCGTGCTCTTCGAGGAGATCGGCCGCGCCGCCTACGACAGCCCGCTGTTTGGCACCGTCATGGCAACGCTGGCGCTCGTAGCCGGCGGAACGAAAGCACAGCAGCAATCGCTGTTGCCCCAGGTCGCAACGGGGGAGCTGATCCTGACCCTGGCAATCGCCGAGCGCGAGGTGTCCCACGACCTTCGCTTCGTGTCGGTCTCGGCGCAGCCGGGGGGCGATGGTTACGTGTTGCGCGGCACAAAACTGTTTGTCCCTTACGCCACGGTTGCCGGTGAAATACTCGTGGTGGCGAGAACGGCGGGAGCGGCAGGAGACGAAGCCGGGCTTTCCCTCTTCATGGTGAACGCCAAGGCCGCCGGGGTCCGCTGTCGCCCGCTCAAGACGATTGCGCCGGACAAGCAGTTTCAGGTCGATCTCGAGGGCGTACCGGTCGCGGTAGACCGGATCGTGGGTCCGCTGAACGACGGCTTCGCGCTGCTTCAGCCCGTGCTGGCACAGGCTGCCGCGGTTCAGTGTGCCGAGATGGTGGGCAATGCCCAGCACGAGCTGGACATCACCGCGCAGTACACCAAGGAGCGGGTGCAATTCGCTCGCCCGCTCGGCAGCTTCCAAGCGGTGCAACATCACCTGGCGAACATGTTCACCGACGTGCAAGGGGCGCGCTGGAGTTCCTATCAGGCGATTGCTCGCCTGAGCCGCGGCCTGTCCGCCGCGCGCGAGCTTGCCGTCGCCATGGCGTTCACCTGCGACGCCTGCCAGCGCGTCTCCTTCCTAGCCCAGCAACTCCATGGCGGCGTCGGCGTCGATATGGCCTACGACCTACAGTTCTACTATCGGCGCGCGAAAGCCCTGGAGCTACGCTTCGGCGCCAGCCCGGTCCACCTGCAAGCGCTCGAAAGACACGTCGGGCTGTGACGGGGCACCCTACCGGCGAGGTCCGCCTGCACCGGCGCCGGTCGCTCGTGCACGGTAGCTGCGCGCAGGGTCATCGGGCGCCGCGCAGATCCTCGCCGACATAGCGTACACAATGCGCCGCAATTCGCTGGTGCCGAGATGGTGGCGCTCCTAGGTCTTCACTTCCCGGGCCGCTTATCCTCGTAGCGCTGTTCGTAGGCCTTCTGCAGGGCTTTGGCTTCCTCGGGCGTCAGCCCGCGCTGCCAGAGGTGCTCATCCTTGCTCATCAGCGCATCGATCTTGGTCTGCCACTCCTTGCCGCGCCCGTGCCGCGCCGCCAGCTCTTTCACCTCCGGTAAGAACTTGGTGTAGAAGTGTTTGGCCACTTCATACATGCCGTGCCAGTGGGTGTAGTCGGGACCCATCATCGAGGCGCCGTGGCGGGCGCGCCGCCCCTCGTGGTGCCAGAGTTCGTAGAAGGTCCACTGCACCTCTTCACCGAACGGCGATTTCGGGTTGAGCAGGCCCTGCTTGGTCAGCTCGTCGATCATGCTCTTGGCCGGCGCCGCAAACTTCTGGTTATAAAGCGTGACCAGGGAATCGAACTGCTCGTAGAAGTTGTCCACAAAAGTCCGGTTGTGACAGTTGAAGCAGACCGCCTTCATGGCCTCGCGGCGCTCGTTCCAGGTGATCACTTTGGCCACTTGGCGCGGCACGGTCCGGCTGACAAGCCGGTCGTTCTCGACGTGGTACTCGGTGCTATCCACGGTCGCCCCGGCCGCGGGCAGCTCGCGGGTATCGGGATAGTCTTCCTGGGTACCGTCCTCGAAACGCACCAGGTTGAGCTTGGTCGAAATGATCGGCCGCAAGGTCCAACTGATGCGCTCGCCGACGTCGTGGGAATTGCCTTCCACCACTCCGTTGGGCGAAAGGTAACCGGACATGTGGCAGGTCGAGCAGGTCGGCGCCGCGGCGTAGTCGCGGCCGAGGATCCAGTCGCCTTCCTTCTCCAGTGCCATGCGGCTGCGATTGGCGGCGAAGGCGATGCCGTGCTTCGACTCGTTGTAGATCTCGATCTGCGGATGGTCCGGGCCCATGTGGCACTTGCCGCAGTTCTCGGGGCTGCGCGACAACTTCGCCTGGAACTCATGCCGGCTGTGGCAGGCATGGCACGAGCCCTTCGAGCCGTCCGGATTGAGTCGGCCCATGCCGCTGTTGGGCCAGCTGGTCGGGTCGATCACCGGTTTGTGCTCCGGACCGGCGCGCTCGACGTTGCCTTGGGCATCGCGTTTGAACTTGACGATCGCTCCGTGACACTGCCAGCAGCCGTTGACGGCGTCGGCCTTATTCTGCGGCGTGCCGGCAATCTTCTCGGCCAGCACGTTATCGAGGCTGGCGAGAATCTCGCCAGCGCGGGCATGATGGCTGCGGGTGAACTCGTCGTACTCCCGCTGGTGACAAGGCGAGCAGTCCAGTGGCGTCACCAGCGCGCTGATCCACGTGCCCTGGTGCTTCCAGCCGTCCACGTCCTTCTCGTCCGCGTGGTGGCACTCGATGCAGCCGATGCCGTTCTGGCCGTGGCGCGAGGATTCCCATTGCATGACCAGTGCGGCCGATTGCCGGCGGTGGCAGCCGATGCACGCCTTGTTGTCATCGCTGACCGCCGCGGAGCCGCCGGCAGCCTCCCCACCTCCCTTGCGCTCACCGATGACGGCGCACGCAGCAACAAAAGCGAGGCTGAGCAGCATGAGCACGATCCACTTGCTTTTCTGGGACATGACGCCTCCTTTGCGAAAAGAGCCGTTGCTCGACTGGTTCAACCAGCGCCGCTAGCCTGCTCGCAAGACGCGCGCCAGCTCGCCGGCGACCTTGGTATTGGTCCGGCAATACCACTTGCTTGCGGGCCT
Source organism: Deltaproteobacteria bacterium (assembly GCA_016210005.1). NCBI lineage: Bacteria > Pseudomonadati > Myxococcota > Myxococcia > Deltaproteobacteria bacterium. The sequence continues at coordinate 21,829 of JACQVA010000226.1, forward strand.
CGCCAAGGCTGCGAAGGTGATCACGCCCTTCTTCCCACAGGCGCGAAGCTTACTTGGCGATAGCTCACCAGGTATCGACGCACGGGCGCTTCTTGTGACTGCGCGGTGCCGGCGGCGGTGCCGAACCTAAGGCCTGGACTATCCAGGTCCGCGAGTCGGCCGGGTCGATGACATCGTCGATCTCGAAATGGGTTGCGGTGTTGAGCGCCTTACCGTGCTCGTAGGCCTTGCCCACCATGTGCTCGAACAACTGCTGGCGCTGCCCGGCGTCTGCGATTGACGCCAGCTCTTTGCGAAAACCCAGCTTCACTGCTCCTTCCAGGCCCATGCCGCCGAACTCGCCAGTGGGCCACGAGACGGTGAACAGCGGCGCCTTGTGGCTGCCGCCGCCCATGGCCTGGGCGCCGAGGCCGTACGATTTTCGCAGCACGATGGTGAAGAACGGCACGCTCAGATTCGCGCCGACGACGAACATACGGCAGCAGTGCCGCACCAAAGCCGTCTTTTCGGCCTCCGGGCCGACCATGATTCCGGGGGTGTCGCACAGGAACAGCAGCGGAATATCGAAGGCGTCGCACAACTGCATGAAGCGGGCGGCCTTGTCTGCCGCCGGGCTGTCGATGGCACCGGCCAGATGCTGCGGGTTGTTGGCAATCACGCCCAACGGCCGGCCTTCGATCCGGATCAACGCGGTCACCATTCCAAGACCGAAATGCCGGCGCAGCTCCAACACCGAGCCGGTGTCCGCCAGCCCCGCGATGACCGAGCGCACCTGGTAAACCCGCAGCCGGTTCTCAGGGATGAGGCCGCGCAGCAGGCGCTGGTCGGCACACTGCCACCCGGCGATCGGCCCCTGGAAGTACGAGAGGTATTGCTTGGCTACTGCCACTGCCTCGACCTCGTCTTTCACCGCGATATCGGCCACACCGTTGGGCACCTGCACCGACATCGGGCCGACCTCTTCGGGGCGGAAGACGCCGAGCCCGCCGCCTTCGATCATCGCCGGGCCGCCCATGCCGATGTTGGAGTTCACCGTCGCTATGACCACGTCGCAACAGCCCAGCAAGGCCGCGTTGCCGGCGAAGCAGCGGCCCGAGTTGATGCCCACCAGCGGCACCCATCCGCTCAGCCGACCGAAGAGATGAAAGGCCATGCAGTCGAGGCTGGCCACCGCTGGCGCATCGGTATCGCCCGGGCGTCCGCCCCCACCCTCGGTGAAGAACACCAGCGGCAGGCGCAGGCGCTCGGCCAACTCGAACAGGCGATCTTTCTTGCGGTGGTTGTGAAAACCCTGAGTGCCCGCCAGCACCGTGTAGTCGTACGACAGGACAGCACACTGGGCGCGGGCAGCGCCGAAGAGGTGACCGTTGACGCCGCCGATCCCGGCGATCAGCCCGTCGGCGGGCGTGCGCTCAATCAGCTCCTCGAGTGAGCGCCGCTGCCGTTGCGCGGCGATCGCCAGCGCGCCGTACTCGACGAACGTCCCCTCGTCGCAAAGGTCGACGATGTTCTCGCGCGCCGTGCGCTGACCGGTCTTGCGGCGGCGCGCGACGGCCTCCGGCCGCGCTGCGTCCAGGGTGCCGACATGACGGCGGTGCACTTCGGCAAGATCGGCCCGCACCTGATCCGGATCCATTTGCGCCGCATCTTCCTCAGCCGACAGTCCAACCTCGCCCGGCTCGATGAACAGCAGCGGAACTCCCGCCGGCACGGTATCACCCTCGACCACCGTCACCCGCCGGACCACGCCGCTGGCCGGAGCCTCGATCACGTGCTCCATTTTCATCGCGTTCATCACCAGCAGTGGCTGGCCCTGTCGTACGGCGTCACCTGTACCCACCGCGATGCTGACGAGCGTGCCCTGCATGGGGGCGTGCAGGACGACGCAATCCTCAAGCCCATCGAGAGTGATCGACTGGGGTGCGGCACTGGGCAACCCGGGCGTAACCGCGAGCGCGCCCTTTCCGTAATCCAACACCGCCAGCGGATCGACGGGATCGATCTTGGCGCCAGCAGCCGGCCGCGAGGGCTCGACCTCGACGTGCTCGGGCATACCGGCGGTAAGCTCCGCCAGGTGGTCTTCGACGAAGCCGGTATCGATGCGATTGGCCAGGAAGTCGGGATGCTGCAGTAGCCGTTGCAGAAACCGGATATTGGTCGGCACACCTGTAATCGTGATCTCGCCGAGCGCACGGGCCGTGCGCGCCACGGCATCGGCGAAGCGCGGCGAGGTCGAATGCCCGATGAGCTTGGCGAGCAGGGAATCGAAGTGGGGATTGGTCTGATAGCCGACATAGGCGCAAGTATCCGTGCGCACACCGTGACCCGAAGGCAACTCCATTGCTCTCAGTGTGCCGCTGGCGGGCCGGGTGCTGCCGTCACTGCCAACGGTCTCGGTGTTGATGCGCACTTGCACCGCGAACCCACGCGGCGCGGGCGTCTCAGCCTGCTCCAGGCCCAGCTCGGCCAGCGAACTGCCGGCGGCCAGTTGCAGTTGGATGCGGACGAGATCAAGGCCCAGAACTTCTTCCGTGATCGTGTGCTCCACCTGCAAGCGGGGGTTGGCCTCGATGAAGGCGTACCCTGCGGTCCCCTTCGAAAATTTCCCGATGGCGGCGAATTGACCAGCATCGACCAGGAACTCGAAGGTGCCGGCGTTGAGATAGCCGACCGCCTCGGCCATCCGCACCGCGTCCGCCGTGACGCGAGCGCGCAGCTCAGGTGACACGCTCGGGCAAGGTGCAATTTCGACCAGCTTCTGATGCCGCCGCTGGATGCTGCATTCGCGCTCGCCCAGATGGCTGACGCGGCCCGAGCCATCGCCGATGACTTGCACTTCGAGGTGGCGGGCATGCGCCCTCAGCTCTTCGACGTAGACCTCGGGATTTCCAAACGCCTGCTGCGCCTCCGAGCGGCAGCGCGCGTAGGCCTGCTCGAGTTCGCCCGGGTGACGCACCGCGCGCAGGCCGCGACCGCCGCCGCCGGCCACCGCCTTGATCATCATCGCCCCGCCGTCACCGAGCGAGGCCAGAAACGCCGCTGCCTGTTCGAGCGTGACCGCCGCCGTCGTGCCTCGCAACACCGGGACCTCGCAGCGCAGCGCCAGCGCCCGCGCCTGGGTCTTGTCGCCGAAGATTGCGAGGGTCTCCGGACGCGGCCCGACAAAGGTGATGCCTGCAGCAGCGGTGCGCCGGGCAAACCCGGCGCTCTCGCTGAGAAAGCCGTAACCCGGGTGCAGCGCGTCGCAGCCGCAGGCCTTGGCAGCGGCGAGTATCCGCTCGATATCGAGGTAGGCCGCTGCGCCCAGGCCGGGCAGCGGGTAAGCCTCATCCGCTCGGCGAACGTGCAGTGACTGAGCATCGTCTTGCGAGAACACGGCGACGGTGCGAATGCCCAGCTCGGCCGCCGCGTGCATGATCCGGATGGCGATCTCGCCCCGGTTGGCCACCAGTAAGCTTTTCACCTACAAGCCTCGAGCAATGCCGGTGTTGCGGCAGACAGCTGCGCCAACGCCGCCAATCAGCCGCGGCCTTGCCCCAGCACCGCCGTCAGCACTTCAACCATGGCGCCGTGCACATGGCCGTTGGAAGCCAGGGTCTGCTCGCCGCGCAGGCTGAAGGGGTTGCCGGTGAAGTCGGTCACCACGCCGCCGGCCTCGCGCACGATCAGCACGCCGGCAGCGGTGTCCCAGGGCCGCAGTTTCCACTCCCAAAAGCCTTCGAAGCGGCCGCAGGCGACGTGGCAGAGATCGAGCGCGGCCGAGCCGGCGCGCCGCACATCCTGCGAGTGCTGGAGGAAGCGCCGGATGAAGGCGAGGTAGTAGTCGGTGCGCTCACGGCGATCGTAGGGAAAGCCGGTGCCGAGCAAGGCCTGGTTGAGATCGCTGACCGGCGAGACGCTGATCGGCGCACCGTTCAGGCTGGCACCGCCGCCGCGATGGGCGACGAAAGTCTCGTCGCGAACGGGGTCGTGCACGATGCCAAAGCGCAATTCTCCACCCTCCGCAAACGCCAGCGAGACCGCGAAGTGGGGGTAGCCGTGGGCGAAGTTGGTGGTGCCGTCGAGCGGGTCGAGGTACCACGTCGGCTGCTGGTTGTCGGGCTGATCGGAGGCGGTCTCTTCGGCGACGATCTGATGCGCGGGAAAGGCGCGCCGCAGGTGCCCGATCACCAGCGCCTCCACCTCGCGGTCGGTCTCGGTGACGAGATCGACGGGGCCTTTGAAGCTGATGACCTTGTGCTCACGCCAGGCCGCGCGCAGCCGGGTGCCGGCTTCGGCCACCGCCGCCCGCGCTACCGACTCGACTGCGTCCATGGCCGTGACGAGTTTCACAGCGCGGTGCGCGAAGCAAGCGCACCGCGGGGCCGAGTACGGCTATTCCAACGCCGGTGTGACGCTCGGAGCGCGGCGCGAGCGCAGATACTCGATCACCGGCGGCAACACCGAGAGAATGACTATCGCGACGATGACGTAGTGGAAGTTGCGCTTGATCGCCGGGACGTTGCCGAAATAGTAGCCGCCCAGCACGAAGGCCAGCACCCAGGCGATGCCGCCGACAACGTTAAAGGCGGCGAAGCGGGCGTATCCCATCTTACCGATACCGGCGACGAACGGGGCGAAGGTGCGGATGATGGGCATGAAGCGCGCCAGAATGATCGTCTTGCCGCCGTGCTTCTCGTAAAACTCCTCGGTGCGCAGCAGGTGGCGCTTGTTCAGCAGCCACGACTCCTCGCTGCTGAACACCTTCGGGCCGACACGATAGCCAATGGCGTAGTTGACCGCGTCGCCGGTAATCGCGGCGGTGCACAGCAACACCAACATCAGCGGCAAGCTCAGCGGCGAGCCCTCGAGCGAGATCAGCGCCCCAACCGCGAACAAGAGGGAATCCCCCGGCAGCACCGGCGTCACCACCAGCCCGGTTTCGCAAAACAGGATCAGGAACAGCAAGGCATACAGCCAGGGGCCGAGCATCCCGGCCCATTCATTGAGGTGGGTATCGAGGTGGAAGAAGATGTCAAACAGGTTCTGCAACAACTCCATGAATCACTCCATCGGCGACCGTTATCGACGTCCACCTTACACAAGCCGAGCCCGGCCGACAAACCCCCATCCGGCGCCGGCGGCCGGGGGTGTGCGACAAATCTGTGGGTAACGTGCAGCCGACCGGGCAAATCCTCACCGGTCTGACAGTACTGTGTACTGTCAGGCCGAGGCCCATGGCCGAAAGGACGCAATTGTCATTCCCGCGAAAGCGGGAATCCACGGCACCGGCTCGCTACGACCCGCCACTAGAGGTCTCGCCAGTCCGGGTTCTGAGCTTCGATCAGCTCGATCTTCCAGGCGCGGCGCCACTTCTTCAGCTGCTTCTCTGAGCGTCACCACCAAACTGGATGCCCGCTTCCGCGGGAAGGACGGCCATAACACCGAACCAAGTTACCCACAAATTTGTCGCGCACCCGCGGCGGAGCCTGGGCGCGGCAGCTTCAAGCGGGACGCTTCTCCACGTACTCGGCGACGCGGTAGGCGCCGCCGCGGCCGATGAACCGCTCGATGTCCTGGCGAATGATCTGCTCGCCGGCTTGCGAATCGAAGAAGCCTTGCCAGAGGTCCTCCGGCTTGGCGAAGTGGAGTTCGGCAATGCCGTCCCAAGCCTCGCCGGTGGGCGAGAGCTGCTCGTCGACGACGTTGGTAATGTAGCAGCTCAACGCCGGGTGGTGGCGCAGGGCCAGCGGCACGTGGCGGTTGAGCCAGTGGCCGGCGAACTCGGCGTGGCTCATGTCCGCACGGCGCATCACCGGGCAAATCAACTTGACGCCCGGCGAGCGCTCGCCCAGCGTGGTCTCGGCGAGCTTGGCCTTGTGCACGTGTTCGGTGGTGGCATAGGCGTGCGTGGCGGCGATCAACCGGCCGGCCTCCGGCGCCTCAGCCGGCAGTGAGTCGTAGAGATATTCGCGGAAATCGTCCCGGCTATCGAAAGACAGCTCGTCGATGCTGTCGAGCACCGCCTCTCCCGGCGGCGACAGCTCGACCAAGTTGACGACGTACTTGCGCAGCCGCGAGTGATGGCGCAACACGCGCGGCACGTGTCGGCTTAGCAGCAACTCGGCGTAGCGCTCGTGCGTGATCTCCGCGTGTCGGCGGCAGAAGAAAATCAGCTTGATCATACGGCGACGCCGGCGGGCGGCGGCGACTTGTTTCAGTCGCTGCTGCCGTCCTCGGCGTGCGCGACGGGCGGCCGCGGTGGCTTGCGCGCCGGCTTGGGCGGCGCCGCGCTGGCGGCCAACAGGCGATCGAGTTTCATGTTCAGGTTGATCAAGCTGCCCTGGAGGGTTTCGAGCTTGGCCGCCAGCTTGGCGTAGTCCGCCCGTGACGGCAGGCTGAGCAGCGACAGCACGGTTTGCATGCTGCTGTCGAACTGGCCTTTGGTCTTGGCCGCGCGGTCGATGGTCTTGGCGACCCCGCCGCGATGGCTGAAGAGTTCATCGAGGATCTGCCCGACGGTATGCTCACCGCGGTCGACGAGCCATTGCAGTAAACCCTCGGATTGTTGCCGGGTGGAGGTTTTGGCCGCCATGGATTTGCTTTATAGTGAGCCGGCGCACGAGGCGTCAACCATGCATTGGGCCGAGGCATTGAGTTCCTTCTACGGGCTGAGCTGGGTCAGCAGCGACCTCGATCCGGCCACCGTCGTGCGTACGCTGCTGCTGATCAACGCCTGCAACGCCGTTATGTGCCGGCTGTTTGCCCACAACGGCGGCTATCACAAGAATTGGTGGACGGGGCTGGGTATGGTGTTCGGCATTTGGGCCGTGGCCGTGCTCATCGTGTTGCCCAAACGCAACCACCCCCCACCGGCGCCGTGAAGCCGGCGGGCGGCGGGGGTCTCACGCCTCCGCAATCACGTAGGCTGCTGCCAGCACCGGCGTGTGCGTCAGCGACAGGTGCCAGCGCGTGATGCCCTGAGCTGCGGCTTCTTGCCGCGCACGGCCGCTGAGCACGATCTCGGGCCGGCCCCGCCCGCGCACGACCTCGATTTGTCGCCAGCCGATGCCGCCGCCGAGATAACCGCGGCCGAGCGCTTTCATCACCGCTTCTTTGGCGGCAAAGCGGGCGGCGAAGCTTTCCGCCGCTTTCGCCCGCCGGCGGCAATACGCGATCTCACCCGGCGTGAACACGCGAGCCTCGAAGCGGGCACCGGTGCGGGCGTGGTTCAACGCCGCGGCAATGCGAGCAACTTCGATCAGGTCGATGCCGACGCCGACGATCATGACTGCAGGGCGCAAGAGCGCGGCGCGGCCTCAGATGTGAATCGCGCGCTTGTCAACGGCAAGCGCGGCTTCCTTGATCGCCTCCGGCAGCGTCGGGTGCGCGTGCACCGTGCGGGCCAGGTCTTCGGCAGTGGCGCCGAATTCCATCGCCACCGCCGCCTCCGCGATCAGGTCGCTGGCACGCGGGCCGAGGATATGGACGCCCACGAGCCGATCGTTCTCTTTATCGGCAACGATCTTAACCATGCCCTCAGCTTCACCCAGACAGCGGGCGCGGCCGTTGGCCATGAACGGAAAGGTGCCGACTTTGACCGCGACGCCCAGCTGCGCCGCCTGTTCCTCGGACCACCCGATGCTGGCCAGCTCCGGCCAGGTGTAAACCACGGCCGGCATGGCGTTGTAGTTCACGTGGCCACCAACCCCCGCCATCAGCTCGACCGCGGCGATGCCCTCTTCTTCGGCTCGGTGCGCCAGCATCGGCCCGGCGATCACATCGCCAACGGCGTAGATACCGGGAACATTGGTTTCATAGATCTCGTCCACCACGATGCGCCCGCGCTCGTCATAGGCTACGCCCAGCTCGCGTGCCCCCAGGCCGGTGTCGTACGGGCGCCGCCCGACGGCCACCAGCACGACATCGACCACCTCCTCGCTCGCTTTGCCCTCGCAGTCGAGGGTGACGTGCACCTTGTCGCCTTTGATCTCGGCGCGCTTGGCCGAAGTGCGCAGGTGAAAGGCGAAGCCCTGCCTCTTCAGCGCCTTCTGCAGCTCGTCGCCCATCTGGTGGTCGGCACCCGGAACGATGCGGTCCATAAACTCGGCCACCACCACTTCACTACCCAAGCGGTTCCACACCGAGCCGAGTTCCAAGCCGATGGCGCCGGCACCGATCACCAGCAGCCGCTCGGGCACGGCCGGCAGCGCTAGCGCCTCGGTCGAGCTGATGATGCGCTCGCCGTCGAACGGCAGCTCGGGCAGGTTGATCGGCGTGCTACCGCTGGCAATCAGGATGCGCTTGGCGGCAACTCGCTGCACACCGCCGGCAGCGTGGACCTCGACTGTACCCGGACCGGCAATCCGCGCCACGCCTTGCAGCCGTTCGATTTGGTTCTTGCGGAACAAGCCCGCGACACCGGTGGTGAGCAGCTTCACCACCTTGTCCTTGCGCGCCAACATCGCCGGCAAGTCGAGCGCCACCGAACCCAGCTTGACCCCGTGCGCCGCCAGCCCATGCTGGGCCTGCGCGAACAGCTCGCTGGAATCCAACAGCGCCTTGCTCGGAATGCAGCCGAGGTTGAGGCAGGTGCCGCCGAGGGTGGCCTCCTTCTCGACGCAGGCCACGCGCATTCCCAGTTGCGCCGCCCGAATCGCGGCAACGTAGCCGCCGGGGCCGGCGCCGATCACGACGAGGTCATAGGGTTGCTCGCTCATAACCATCTCCGTTGCCGTTTCAGGTCACAACACAGAGCATAGATGCGCCGGCCGAAACAAGGCCCGCGGGCCGCGTGGGTGCACTTCCTTTTTCCCACCGCATCCGATAAGCCCGGGGCGCGATGGCGGTGCCGGCAATCGAGACGTGCTGCTTGACCAAGTCGTTCGGCAACGTGTACGCGCTGCGCGATCTCGACTTCCGACTCGAAGCCGGCGAAGCCGTGGCGCTGTTCGGCCCCAACGGAGCGGGGAAATCGACCCTGCTGCGCCTCTGTGCCACGTTGCTGCGTCCGTCGCGCGGCTCGGTCCACATCTTCGGAACCAAGGGCGGCGACGGCGATCCCTCCATCCGGCGCAGCCTCGGCTTCCTTTCTCACCAGAGCTTTCTCTATCCCGACCTGACGCCGGCTGAGAACCTGGCCTTCTACGCCCGCATGTTCGCCATCGCGCACGCCGAGCGGCGGGTGGGCGACCTACTCGAGCAGGTCGGCCTGCTGGGTTGGGCCAATCGGCCCGTGCGCACGCTCTCGCGCGGGCTCGAACAGCGTTGCGCGCTGGCGCGGGCACTGCTGCATGAGCCCGATTTGCTCCTGCTCGATGAACCCTTCACCGGGCTGGATCTCGACGCCAGCGCTACACTGCGCGCGGTGCTCAGCGCGGCGCACCAGCGTGGGGCGGCGGTGCTCATGACCACGCACGATATCAGCCAAGGGCTCGCCAGCTGCCGCCGCGCCATCATTCTGGCCCGCGGGCAGCTGATCTGGGACGGCCCGGTTACCCCCGGCGGCCGCGAGGCCTTCGAGCAAACCTACCTGGCCGCGATCCACGCGGGCCGGGCCGCGGCTTGAACCGAGCACATGCCCATCTGCCGCGGCGCCGGACTTGAGTTCCGCAGAGTGTTCGTGGCCTGCGGCCGTATCGGGACCATGGACCACCGGTGCCAGATCGGTTCCCGCATCCCTGACCTGAAGCTCGGCCGCTGTCTCGGCGCCACCGCTGTACCGGCATCCGTTCGCGGGTTGCTCCCTCTCCCCGCATCGTTGTGCGGGGAGAGGGCTGGGGTGAGGGGATCGTCTTTCGACCACTTCGTGTCCCGTGGTGCCGAAAAACGCACGCGCCCCTCACCCCGACCCTCTCCCCGCAAAAACATGCGGGGCGAGGGAGGCACTTTCTCCGGTCGGCCCCCTGAGCTGAAGCACGCCCGCTGTCCCTCAGCCATGTCCGGTAATTCCTGCCGAGTTTCACCCTTGAAGGGTCCACGTCGCAGACGCGGGGGCATCGCTCTCCCCGCATGGTTCTGCGGGGAGAGGGCTGGGGTGGCAGGCGTGAGGGCTCCGAATTCTCAAGGAGGTTGTTACCGGCCGTGATTGCGCTGCTGTGGAAAGATCTGCAGATCGAGTTCCGCACCAAGGAGACCTTGGCGTCGCTGTTGATGCTCGGCCTGCTGACGTTGCTGATCTTGAGCTTCGCTTTCGATCCGATGAGCGAGCTGCGCGGTGAAGCCGCGCCGGCGGTGTTGTGGGTGGCGGTCATCTTCGCCGGCGTGCTCGGCATCAACCGCTCGTTTCTCACCGAACGCGACAACGAGTGCATGCAGGGCCTGTTGCTGGCGCCGGTGGATCGGGGGACGATCTACCTCGCCAAGGTGCTGGGCAACGTGCTTTTCATGGCTGCGGCCCAGCTGATCGTGGTGCCGATCTTCGTCTTCTTCTTCAACCTGCCGTTGACGATGGCGCTGGCGCGCTTGGCGCCGGTGCTGGCGCTCGGTCTGACCGGCTTTGCCGCCGTCGGCACGCTCTTCGCCGCCGTGTCGGTACGCACCCGGGCGCGCGAGGTCATGCTGCCGTTGCTGCTGCTGCCGCTGGCCGTGCCGGTGCTGATCGCGGGCGTGAAAGCCAGCGCCCAGATTCTGGCCGGCAAGCCGCTAGGCGAGGCCAGCCAGTGGCTGCACTTGCTAATCGGCTTCGACGCCGTCTTCCTGGTTGTCGGTTGGCTGGTGTTTGAATATGCTGTCGAGGAATGAAGCGGGCGGAGAGAGGCGGATGGCGACTGAAGCGAGCGGCGTACTAGCTGGCGAGCCCCCAACACCGGGACGCGTATCGGCCGCGCGCCGGGTGCTGGAGCTTGCCCTTGGCCCCTTCACCGGACTGGCGATGCTGACCGCCATCTTCATGGTGTTTGTGTACGTCCCCAGCGACAGTGTGCAGGGCATCGTCCAGCGCATCTTCTACTTTCACGTGCCGGCGGCGATCATGGCCTTCGTCGCATTCGGCTTGGTGGCCGTGGCCAGCGCCATGTTTCTGTGGCGCGGCACGCGCTTCTGGGACCGGCTGGCGCACTCCGGCGCCGAGGTCGGCATGTTGTTCTGTACCATCGTGTTGGTCACCGGGCCGATCTGGGCGCGCCCGATCTGGGGCACCTGGTGGACCTGGGATGCGCGGCTGACGACCACGCTGATCCTGTGGCTGATCTATGCCGCCTATCTGATGCTGCGTGAGTTTGCCGGCAGCAGCGAGCAAGCGGCGCGCTACGCCGCTGTGCTCGGGATCGTCGGCTCCATCGACATCCCGATCATCAATCGGGCGGTGTACTGGTGGCGCACGATTCACCCGGCGGTGTTGGTCACCCGCGAGGGCGGCTCGGGCTTGGCCGACCCGCGCATGAAAGCCACCTTGTGGCTCTGCTTCCTGGCTTTTGCCGCTCTGTTCAGTTGGCTGCTCTGGGTGCGCAACGAAAATGCGCGGCTGCGCGACGAGGTCGAGCATCTGCACCAGCAGCTGATGACCGGTCACCTCGAGTAGGTGAATTCCATGCGCCGTCGCAACCGCCAGCCAGTTTCGGGGATCGTGCCGCCATGAAAAATCTATCCTTCTTGTTCGCCGCCTACACCGCGATCTGGGTGCTGCTGTTCCTTTACATCACCAACATCGCGCGGCGTAATCGCCAGCTGCAACGCGAGATCGAGGAGCTGCGCGAGTTGCTTCAACGACAGGCGCCGGCGCCCCCCCGGCGCTCGGCGCCGTCGTGAGCGGCCCCACCCCGCGTTACCAAGTCTCCTCTTGACGCAGCACTGAGATCTCGCGCCGCGAAGCAGTCCGATGGCGGTGGATTCGCAGTTCTTCGTCTTGGCCGTGATCATCTTGGTCGCCTTCACCACCGAAGCCGCCACCGGCTTCGGCAGCACGGTTATCGCGGTCACTCTCGGGCTCCATCTCTTCCCGATCCAATCGCTGCTGCCGCTGCTGGTGCCGTTGAACCAGATCCTGACCGCGTACATCGTTTACCGGCACCATCAGCACATCGCCTATGGCTTGCTGCTGCGCGGCATTCTGCCGGTGATGGCCATCGGCCTGGTTGCCGGCCTGGCGCTCTTCCACTTGGTCTCGAACGAGGCGCTACGCGTGCTGTTCGGTCTGTTCGTGGTGGCGGTGGCCGCGCGCGAGTTGCTGGCACTGCTGAGCGCGAGCGCCCCGGAGGCGCGGCCGCTGTTACCTGCCGCGGCGCGCAACGCCGGGGTGCTCGCCGCCGGCGTGGCGCATGGTCTGTTCGCCTCCGGCGGGCCGCTGTTGGTCTACGTCCTCGGCCGCTCGAATCTCGACAAGCGCACTTTTCGCAGCACCTTGGCCGTCGTCTGGCTGACCCTCAACATGGTGCTGACGGCGGTCTACTTCTCCACCGGCCGGATCAACGCCGACACCTTGTCGGCGCTGGGGCTGCTACTGCCGGCGGTGATGCTCAGCATCGTGCTGGGCGAGTGGGTGCACCCGCGCTTGGACGAGCAGCGCTTCCGGCTGGCGGTCTTCGGCCTGCTGGTCTTTGCCGGGCTGACCGCGCTGCTGTGAGCGGCGGCGGACTAGCCCGCCGCCGAAGCGCAGCCGAGGACGTGCTCGGGCGAGCCCGGTGACACCAGCGCGCCGGCCAGGCGCAGGGCCAGGGCGATGATCGTCAGGGTCGGGTTGTAGCCGGAGCCGGTGACGAAGACGCCACCGTCGGCGCAATACAAGTTGTCGAGGTCGTGGAACTTGCCGAAGCGGTCGCAAACCGAATCGGCGGGGCTCGTACCCATGCGCAGGCCGCCGAGAATATGGCGTGACGCCGGCGGCACCGCCGGATCGAAGGGCTGGAAGAAGCCGTAGGCGGCGCCCGCGGCTTCGAGCAGCTCCAGCATCTTCGGCTTGTAGAACTCCGAGGCGTTCAGCTCGAAGGCGTGGTTGCGGTAAGTCAGCCGCGGCACCGGCAGGCCGAAAACATCACGCACGGTGGGGTCGAGGTCGACGCGATTGGCCGGCTGCGGCGCGTCTTCGCCCTGCATGATCAGCACCGCGATGTGGGCGTGGAACGGGCTTTCGACCAGCAGCTGCTTGAACGAGACATTGAACAGCCGCGCGAAGCCCACCGCCTCCGGCCGCAAGCTTTCGCGGGCGGCGATGATCGGTTGCGAGGAGGTGCCGAACTCGACCACGCCGGCGAGGTGCGGCCAATCGCTGCGCAACTCCGCGCCCCCCGCTTTGACGCCGCGGAAGTCGCTGATCACGTGCGTCACCGAGCGGCCACGCTCGCCGTGCAGGCGCTGCTTGAAGATGCCGACGCCGGTGGTCTGGAAGTGGAACATCATGTGCCGGCCGAGGTGGCCGCCGGCATCGGTGATGCCCGACAACCAGCAGATTCGGGCGCTTTCAATCGGGCTGGCGGCCAAGATTACGTGATCGGCCGCCGCCGATTGCATCTGGCCGTTGTCGTCGATGTATTCGACGCTGACCACGCGCCGCCCGCTGCCGTCGCGCACCAGCCGGCTCACGTGCGCGTGGTAGCGCAGCTGGCAATTGCCGGTGAGCAGCGCCCGGCGCAGGGTGGTGACCGCCGGCGAACCCTTGGCGTTGCGCGGGCAGCCGTAACCCGAGCAAAAACCGCAGCTGACGCAGGGCGAACGGCCATCGTACGGTTGGGTGTTGATGGCCGACTCCAAGTTGTAGGGGTGATAGCCGAGCTGTTTGGCACCGTGGGCCAACACCCGGGCCACATACATCGGCGGCTGCGGTGGCAACGGCAACGGCCGGCTGCGGGGCGGAGCGAAGGGATTGTCGTCTTCACCGGTTGTGTCGCCGGCAACGCCGGAGAGGCACTCGGCTTCGGTGTAGAAAGGTTCGAGTTCTTCGTAGCTCAACGGCCAGTCGGCGAAGCTGGTGCCCGGGTAGTTGCGGCCCGCGGCACTCAAGGCCGAGGCCATGCGGAAATCGACCGGGGTGAAGCGCGGGTAGGCGACGCCCGAGATGACCGCGGCGCCGCCGACGTTGCGCGTCAGGATGTTCACGTCGGGGTGCGCCTGCGCCGTTTCACTCTCGCTCTGGCGGAAGGTGCGGGGTTCGAGCAGCGGGTCTTGATAGACGAAGTGGCGGAGCGCGTTCTTGATCTCATCGTTGCTGAACAGCGGCCAGGGGATGTGGCCGGAGTGATCCAGGCCCGGGAACGGGTTGACGCCGGCTTCGAGCACCAACACCTTCCAGCCCGCTGCCGCGAGCACGTGTGCGGCGGCCGAGCCCCCCGCGCCGCTGCCGACGATCAAGGCATCGAAACGGTCGAGGCTGGTGTTGCCGAGAACGCCGGAAACACTGGCGGGCAGGCTCATGCCGGCACCTCGAAACAATACGGGGCATCAAACGTCCGGCCGCCGGTGACGCTGCTGATGGCGCCGAGGAATTGCTTGATGTTGGCACTGAAACCGCGGCAGTCTTCTTCGGGGTTGGGGCCCGAGTTGGGTTTTTCCGAACGTTCGCGATAGCCGGGGATGGATTCGTCGTAGATGGTATAGCCCAAGGGCTGGCTATCGCCGTCGAAGCCGATAAGCTGCCAGCCGCGGCGGTCGCGGTTGCCGCCGTACTCGGGCGCGCACAGCATGCCCTCGATGGTGTGGTAGCGCAGCAGGGTGACGAAGTCGATATCGGCCTGATCCAGCACCGTGCCTTGCTCATCGGTCGCCAGCTCCGCGAACGGCTTGCCGAAGATGTCGCGGCTGATTGCTTCGAGCGACGCCAGCCCTTCGCGATAGCGGCGGCGCATATCGGTCTCCAGCAGTGTGGTTGCCAGCGGGTTGGCGGCGGCCGCCGGCACGGCCGCGGCGCCGAGCATGCGGATCTTCCAGCTCAACGCTTGCAGGCGGGAGAGCGGGAGGAATTGGCGGAAGAACTCGGGCGGGTAACTGAGGACGGTGGTTGCCGCTACCCGGCCGGAAGCCGCGGCGCCAGCCGGCGCCGGTACGACGTGGCATGACACGCACGGTGTCGCGCCGGTGGGAAAGTGCGGCTGCGGCTGGCGTCCGCTGAACGGTCCGCCGGCGAGAATCGGCCGGGCATTGAAGACGGCGGTCTCGGCGCGCGTTATGTCGGAGGCGTCGATGATGCCGTCACCGTCCACATCGCCGGCGTCACGGCAATTGCCCTGAGCACCGTTTGCCTGAGCGACCGTCGCGGTGAGATCGGCGGCGGTGACATAGCGGTCGCAGTTGGCGTCGGTGCCGGGGGCGAAGGCCAGCATGGCGCGGATATACGTGACCACGCCACACTCGCGCGCCCCGACGCCCAGGCTATCGGACGGTACAATGCGGGCGGTGGCGGCGTCGAGGATTGCGAGTTCCTCCTCGGTGAGCAACCAGGCATCGGTGGTGGCCCCCGGCGCACCGCGGCCTACGGCCCGCGCCAGTGGCAACGGCAACAGTGCAGCGGCAGTGCCGGCGGCGAGCAAGCCGAGCACCTGACGGCGCCGGAGTTGGGTGGTGACGAGCGCAAGCGCCTTGGTCGAACCGGCGATCTCCATGGGCGTGGTCTATGGCACAGGCCATGTTCCCGCTGCAACTGCTGCGGCTTCAGCCGGCGCGACCAAGACGCTGTGAGCGTAACTCGTGCATGCCGGCAAACATCGCCGGGGCGTCGATCGGGGCGTCGAAGGGCTCGCCGCGAAATTCGCGGTAGGCGCGCTCGACGTTGAACACGATGCGCTCCGGCTCGGTCCAGCCGGCGTAAGGGCCGAGGTCGATCTGCTTGGCCGCGGCCAGCGCCGGCAGTCCGGCATCAAAGGCGCGGCGGGCCTCGGCGCGCACGTACGCGAGATACGCCTTCATCTCTCGCGCGCCCTCGACGCCGCAGACTGGCCCATGTCCGGGCACGATCACCGCCGGTGCCAGCGCGACGATGCGGTCGAGCGCGGCCAGCCAATGGGCGTAAGTACCTTCCCAGCCGATCGGCGTGCACAGCCGGAACAAGACATCGCCGGCGAAGAGCACGCGCTGCTCGGGCAGGTGGACAATGACATCACTGTTAGTGTGCGCCGGTCCGACGTAGATCAGCTGCACGGGTACGCCATCGAGATCGAGGTCCAGCCGCTCGTCGATCAGCGTGGTCGGCGGCGTCAGCTCGATGCCGGAGAAGTCCCACTCGGCCAGCGCGCGTGCCAGCGCGGCCATTGCCGGGATGTCGCTCTCGGTGGCCGCGCGCAGGAACTGCATTGCTTCCGGCTTTTCCTTTCCGAAAGCGGCGGCGCACAGGCGGTGGCCGATGATTTGCGCACCGCGAAACAGCTGGTTACCCCAGCAGTGATCGCCGTTGTAATGGGTGTTGACGACGCGCCGGGCCGGCTCGCGCCACACCCGCGCGTAGTGCTCGATCAGCCGGCGGGTGTGCGGCAGGTCCCAGAAAGTATCGATCACCAGGCCGCCGCCGTGATTGATGAAGCCCGAGTTGCTGGTGCCGAGCCCGCGATCTGCTTGCAGACAGGCGTAGACGTCCGTGGCTAGCTGGCGTAGTTCCATGATGCCAATATATCCGAGAGTAGCGCGGCTTGCATTGGCCTACCAGCACACCCCCTCGTCAGCGAGTCGGGCGATTTCGGCGGGCGATAGGCCGAGCACGCGCGCGAGCACGGCTTCGGTGTGTTGGCCGAGCAGCGGGGCGGGACCGGCGGGGAACAGGCGCGAGCGGCTCAGGCGCAGCGGGTTGCCGCTGTGGCGCGCGGCGCCGACTTCGGGATGTTCGAGCGTTACGATCGCCCCGCGGGCGGCTAGATGACGATCGGCGCGGAGGTCGTCCGGGCTGAGCACCGCCATGGCCGAGACTCCGGCCGCTTGCAACACCGAGGCGGCGTGTTCGGCGGCGCGCGCTCGGGTCCATTCGCTGACGCGGGCCTCGATGGCCTCACGGTCGGTGAGGCGGCCGGCTAGGGTCACCCACCTTGGCTCGGGCGCCCACCCGAGACAGCGCTGGAATCGCGTCCAGGCGTCGTCGCCGACGACGGCGATGGCACACCAGCGGTCCTCGCCGGCACAGGGGTAGACGCCGTGCGGCACGGCGTAATCCACGGCATTGCCGCGCGCGGTGGCCGGCCGGCCGGTGCACGCGCCCTCGAGGTAGAACTCGCCGAGCAGGTAGACGCCGGCTTCGGTTTGGGCCAGGTCGATGAATTGGCCGGCGCCGGTGCGGCGGCGGTGGGCGAGCGCGGCCAGCACCGCCACCACCCCCAGCTTGCTGGCGACATGGTCGGGGTGGTTCAGCGAGCAGCCCGCCGGATACGGCACCGTGTCATGATTCCACAGCCAGTGCATGCCGCTAAACGCGGAGTTCATCGGCCCGAAGGCCTGCTGCTCGGCCAAGGGGCCGGTGTGGCCGTAGCCTTGCGAGGAGAGATAGATCACGTCGGGCCGCGCGCGCCGGACATCCTCGTAGTCGAGTTGCCACTCGCGCATGACGCCGCCGCGGTTGTTCTCGGCCACGATGTCGGCGGTGGCACACAGCTGTAAGGCGAGTTCACGCCCGCGCGGCGTGCGCAGGTCGAGGCAGACACTCTGCTGGCCGCGGCACTCGTCGTTGAAAGTGAAGGCCTTGTTGGGCGCGTCGGGTTCGAGGGTGACGGCGCGCAAGGGGTCGAGCTTGACGTGTGATTCGATCTTGATCACGTCGGCGCCGAGCTCGGCCAGCAGCCACGTCATCTCGGGTACCACCGCCACGACGCCGAAGTGCACCACGCGGATGCCCGTCAGCGGTCCGCCCGCGACCGTCCCCGCCGGCGGCTCGGCTGAGCGCGGGGCGAAGCCTTGGCCATCGTCCTCACCGGGAATGGGCGCCGGGCGGCGCACGGCGGCGGGAGTGGCCGACAGGCGAAACGGGACACCGGCGAACGGGGCCTCACCGACGTGGGGAAAGCCGGTGGCCTGGAAGGTGCCGCGCGCGCGGCTCTGCTCGGTGGCCACGAACTCATCCGGGGTGTTGACCGGTGCCAGCGGAATGCCCCGCCGGCGCGCTTCGGCGAACACCTCGGCACGGGTGCGCGGGCGCAGCGCCGCGGCGGCGATCTGGCGGATCGTCTCGCCCATCAACACGCGGTACATCAGCACTTCGTACGCCGGCTCAGCGAGCTCGGGCGGACTGCCGAGCAACTCGACGAAGGCGCGCCAGTGGCGGGTGGTCGCGGTCAGCACGCGCACGTAGCCGTCGGCCACCGGCAGCACCGGGTAATTGCCGTCGGCGTTGCGCGGTGGTGACGGCGCCAGCATGGGATAGACGCGTGCGTAGTCGGCCAGCGGAATCGACCACGGATTGGTGCCCGCCAGCGCCGCCTCCTGCACCGAAATCTCGACGGATTGGCCCTGGCCGTGGCGCGTGCGGTCGAGTAATGCCGCGAGCGCACCGGCGACCCCGAACACCGAGGCGCAGTCATGCGCCAAGTAGCCCGGCAGCCAGCACGGCGGCCGATCGAGAAAGCCGGCTTGCGAGAGCGCGCCCGAAGCCGCCAGCGCCGGCAGCGCCTCCAGCCGCCAGCCGGCGCGCGGACCGGACAAGCCGAAGTCGGCGATGGCTAGGTGAATCAGCTGCGGGTGGCGCGCGCGCACCGCCGCCGGCGTCAGGCGGCACTGGCGCTGGCCCACGGGCCCGAGATTCTCGATCAAGATGTCGGCGCGATCGCACAACTCCACGAAACGGCGCCAGCCGTCGTCGCTGTGCAGGTCGATGACGGCGCCGCGCTTGTTGGCGTTACGGTAGAGGAACGGCAGCGAGCGGTCCGGCGCAGCCACGTTGCCGGCGAACGGCGGCCGCCAGCGGTCGGGATCACCGCCCGGCGGCTCCACCTTGATCACGTCCGCCCCGAGGTCAGCGAGCAAGCGGCCGGCAAGCGCAGCGCGGATGTCGCTGAGGTCAACAACGCGAAGGTGAGCCAGCGGCGGTGTGGTCATGCGATAAGCACGCGGCGCGGGCGAAGCCTTTAAGCGATGGCGGTCGGTGCTTGCGGCACGCTCGCCCAGAACTCCGGGTCGTGTCCGTAGAAGATGCGGGCGCCCCGGTCGCGCAACGCCCGCAGGCGGCGTAGCGAATCGAGCATGGCCTGCTCGTCGAACACCACTGACGGCAGGTGCAACTGCTCGAGCGTGCGGCGCAGGTAGCAGGCGTCGCCGGTGAGCACGACTTCGCCGCTGTCTAGCTGCAGGCGCAGCGATTGGTGGCCGCTGGTGTGGCCGAACGTCGGCAGGCAGAGCACGCGCCCGTCGCCGAAGAGATCATGCTCGCCGTCGACCAGCAGCCGATCGTGGCCGGTATCGAAGTCGGCGCGATCGAAGAAGTTCCGGCGCGCCAACTCCTCGTCCTGAGCCGCCTCCCACTCAGCGCGCTGCACCACCAGCTGTGCGTTGGGAATCGTGGCATTGCCGCCGGCGTGGTCGAAGTGGAAGTGGGAGTTGACCAAGTAGCGGATCGCGCCGGCATCGACGTCGAGGGCCGCCAGCCGCGCCGCGGCTTCTTCGCCGGGATGGAATTCGATGTCGAAGAGCTTGGCCACTACCCCGAGGCGTCCGGCCGGATCGGTTTGCGCCGCCGGGTGCATGCCGCTGTCGAAGAGCACCTTGCCTTGCGGATGGTCGATCAAGAAACAGGGGATCGGCACTCGCAAGCGGCCCGGCTCACCGGCCAGAAAGCCTGAGGCGCTGCCGGTCACCCAGCCGCAGGTCATCGCGAACAATCGCACCGCCATGTGGCTATTCCTTCAAGTTACATTAACCGTCTCATGCGCGGCGACCTCGAGCGAGAGGCCGCGGGTCTCGTCGACGAACAGCCCGAACAGAATCGCACTCGGCACTGACAGCAGCGCCAGGTACCCGACCACATTGGAGAGGCCGCCCAGCCGTTGGGCCAGCAAGGCGATCGTCGTTTGCGAGCTGACCGCGGCGAGGGCGTTGATCAGGGTGAACCAGCCGATCATGGTACCGCGCAGCTCGGTCGGGAAGAGTTCGGTGGCGGTGGTGTTGCCCGCCACCATGGCGGCGTTAACGGCGACGGTGAACCAGGCATAGGCGGTGCCCAGCCACAGCGCGGCGAGGGCGAAGTCGGCCGGCGGCCCCCAGTAATACCACAGCGCTCCGATGGCCGAGAGCAGGCCGGAGCTGACCAGCGTCGGCACCCGCCCCAGCCGCTCGCAGGCCCAGGCGCCGAGCGGAAAGCCGGCCATGCCGACGCCGCCGCCAAGTATGAGCACGACCACGCTGGTTTGCCCGGGCGTGAGGCCGACCACCGACACCGCATGATAATAGCCCCAGCCATTGGCGGCCGTGCCCGCCATCGTAGCCAGGAAGGCGCAGACCAGGATCGGCATACTGCGGCGCCGATGCTGAACGGCGAAGACGTCGTAGAAGCGGGTGGTGCTCGTGGTACCGCGCGGCGGCACGCTGCCAGCGCTGGCTTTCCGGCAGCGCACGCGCCACTGTGGGGAGCGCCGCCAACCCAGCTACCACTGCCGCCACCAAGAGCCAGCGCCAGGAATAGCCGGCATCGGCCAACAGCGGCATGGCGATTATGCAGCCGCCGCTACCGAACGCCATCGCCAACCCGCCGTAGCTCTGCCCCTTGGCGCGCTCGGCGATCGGCAACTCCTCGGCCAGCATCACCACCGAGCCGGAGAGGCAAGTACCGATACAGGCATAGAGCAGAATCTCCCAGAACGTGAATAGTGGCAGGCTGAACGAAGCGGCCGCCGCCAAGGCGCACAGCGGAGTGGCAGCCATGCTGCCGAGCAACACCCGGCGGCGGCCGATCCGATCGGTCAGGCGCGACAACACCAGGGCGCCGATGGCCGAGAGCGAAATCCAGGCGTAGAGCGTGGCAATCCCCGACTGCCCGAGTCCGAAGCTCTTCTCGATCCAAGGGGCCGAGACGCCGTTAATGGCGATCGCAAACCCCTGGTAGTACATGACGGCGAGAACCGTACGCAGCAGCCGCCGCGCCCGCGCCGCCGACTCCGGCGTCGCCTGGTCTACAGTTGCGGCTCTTGCGGGTGCAGCTGGGGTGTTGAGATCAATCACGTTTACGGCACAGCTCAGCGGCCTGCACCCTTCACATACCTTGCAGGCCGGAGCAAGGGGCGCAGCGCCGCTAATCCGGCGCTAAGAGCAAGCCGCCTTGCCTTGCAGCGAGCTCCCAAACCGGCGGGTGGAGCAAGTTCCGCTGTGCGCAGTAGCTCTTGCGCCGCCGCGTTCTGCGTTCTGGGTCCAGTAGTAGGGCAGGCTGTGCCTGCCATCGAAGATGGACGGCGGCAGGCACAGCCTGCCCCAATCCGCTTGAACGCGAAACGCGTTGCACCGACGCCGCACCGCAGGGCTGCGGCCGCTATTCCGCGAGTCACTCATCGCCCCGCCCCCGACTCGGTTCCCTCGACGCCCGGCCCGTAAGCCGCCGAACGTGACCTGTTGCCATCCGGGCATCGCCGCGAAGTAGGGTGCGGCGGCCACAGCATCGAGCCCTTGCCAGTAGGGCACCGCGAAGTCGATCGGCGCGGCTGCATCCAACGCCAGCCTGGCCAGGTCAAGTCCGAGGCGCCAGTCGAGGATGCTGTGGTAGGGTAGATTGCTGAAATCGCGCAGACAGTCGGGACAGGACGTCGTGCAGGCGTTGGGCCCCGGTCCGGCGTGCTGCTGGCTCACCTGACCCTGCCCGACTTGTGGCCTCTGGACACGGAGGTTGGATTGCGGTAGACGTACATGCGTGACGGCGGTGGTGGAAGCGGCGGGGTTGGTTTTTCCGGTCGGTGCGATCGATGCGATTCGCATGCGCATCGAGGC
>JACQVA010000227.1 GCA_016210005.1 Deltaproteobacteria bacterium
CGGCCATGGGCCTCGGCCTGACAGTACACAGTACTGTCAGACTGGTGAGGATTTGCCCGGTCGGCTGCACGTTACCCACAGATTTGTCGCACACCCGCTCTGCGCCCGTGGAAACGGTCAATTTGCGCGCGCTGCGCAAATTGATTACAAACCCGGCTGGTCATGGACTTTCCGCGCATCAAGCGTCTGCCCCCTTACATCTTCAACATCGTCAACGACCTCAAGCAGCAGGCGCGCCGGGCGGGCGAGGACATCATCGACTTCGGCTTGGGCAACCCCGACGGGGCCACGCCCCCGCACGTGGTGGCCAAGCTGCTCGAAGCCGCCCAGAACCCGACCAATTATCGCTACTCGGTCTCGCGCGGCATCTACAAGCTCCGCCTAGCCATCTGCGACTGGTATCGGCGGCGCTACAACGTCGAACTCGATCCCGACAGCGAGGCGGTGGTCACCATCGGCTCGAAAGAGGGCATCGCCCACCTGGCGCTGGCCGTGTTGGGCCCGGGCGACGTGGTGCTGTGCCCGAGCCCGACCTACCCGATCCATCAGTACTCGGTGATCATCGCCGGCGGCGATCTACGGAGCGTGCCGCTGCTGCCGGGCAGCGACTTCTTCGCCAACCTGGTCGAGGCCATTCGCCAAACCTGGCCCAAGCCGCGCATGCTCATCCTCAATTTTCCCCACAACCCGACCACCGAGGTGGTCAACCTCGACTTCTTCCACCGCATCGTCGAGTTTGCCCGCGAGCACGACCTGCTGGTGGTCCATGACTTGGCTTACGCCGACCTGGTCTTCGACGGCTACCAGCCGCCGAGCTTTCTGCAGGTGCCGGGGGCCAAGGATATCGGAGTCGAGTTCTACACGTTATCAAAGAGCTACAACATGCCGGGCTGGCGGGTGGGTTTCGCCGTCGGCAACCAAGCAATGGTCGGCGCCCTAGCCCGCATCAAGAGCTACCTCGACTACGGCATCTTCCAGCCCATCCAGATTGCCGCGATCCATGCGCTCAACGGGCCGCAGGATTGCGTGCAGGAGATCTGCCAGACCTACCAGAGCCGGCGCGACACCCTGGTGGACGGGCTCAATCGCGCCGGCTGGCCGGTGGCCAAACCCAAGGCCACGATGTTCGTCTGGGCCAAGATTCCGGAAGCCTTCCTGCAAATGGGCTCACTCGAATTCTCCAAGTTTCTGCTCCAGCAGGCCAAGGTGGCGGTGTCGCCGGGCGTGGGCTTCGGCGCTTACGGTGACGAGTACGTCCGCTTTGCACTGATCGAGAACGAACACCGCACGCGCCAGGCGGTGCGCGGCATTCGTCGCGCCCTCGGAGTCGCCGACAGCGGCACAACCGCATAACCCCATGGCCGCCCCCGCGATTCGGGTCGGGCTGATCGGCTTCGGCACGATCGGCACCGGCGTCGTCAAGCTCTTGCAGCGCCAGCAGCGGCAGATCAGCGAGAAGCTCGGCGCCGCGCTCAGGCTGGTGCGCATCGCCGATCTCGACCTGAAGACCGACCGCGGCGTCAAGGTCGGTCGTAAGCTGCTGACCAACGACGCCACGGCCATTCTCAACGATCCGTCGATCGACATCGTCATCGAGCTCATGGGCGGCTATGAGCCCGCCCGCCGCTTCGTCCTGGCCGCGCTCGCCAACGGCAAGGACGTGGTCACCGCCAACAAGGCCCTGCTCGCAGTCCATGGCCGTGAGATCTTCGCCGCCGCCGAGAAGGCCGGTGTCGATCTCGGCTTCGAGGCCAGCGTCGGCGGCGGCATCCCGATCATCCGCGTGCTCAAGGAAGGCTTGGCGGCAGATCACAACCGCGCCGTCTACGGCATCGTCAACGGCACCTCGAACTACATCCTGACAACCATGACCAACCAGGGTGGGGAGTTCGAGGATGTACTGCGCGCGGCGCAAGCGCAGGGGCTGGCGGAGGCCAATCCCAGCTTCGACGTCGACGGCGTCGATGCCGCTCACAAGCTCACCCTGCTGATTCAACTGGCGCTGGGAGCACGAGTGCGTTTCGAGCGCATTCCCACTGCCGGCATCCGCCAGCTCAGCCAGCTCGACATCAGCTACGCCAAGGATTTCGGCTACGTCATCAAGCTGCTCGCCGTGGCCAAAGAAGACAGCGACGGCCTCGAAGCCTGGGTGCAGCCGGCGATGGTGCCGCGCACGCACCTGCTCGCCGAGGTCAACGGTGCGCTCAATGCCATCGCCGTGCGCGGTGAGGCCTTGGGCGCCAGCATGTACTTCGGCTTGGGCGCGGGCATGATGCCGACGGCAACGGCGGTGGTGGCCGATCTCATCGAGGTGGCGCGCAATCGCCTACACGGCAGCCGCGGGCGGGTACCGCCGCTGGGTTACCCGCTGGCGCGACAGCGCACGACCCGCATCAAGCCGCTGGGCGCGCTCACCAGCGAGTTCTATCTGCGCTTCCTGGTCCAGGATCGACCTGGGGTGCTGGCGCGGATCGCCGGCATTCTCGGCAGCCACGGGATCTCGATTGCCTCGATGATTCAACGCGGGCGTGAAGCCGGCGGCCGCGTCCCCATCGTCTTGCGCACGCATCTCAGCCCGGAAGCCGAGCTGCGCCGCGCGCTGCGGCAGATCGATCGCCTGCCCGTGGTGCGGGGTAAAGCCGTGTCGATCCGGATCGAAGACAGCCTCGGCCAGTGAGCCCGGCCCGGTCACGGCCGGCGGCGGCCGGAAAAGGGTGCGCGACAAATTTGTGGGTAACGTGGTTCGGTGTTATGGCCGTCGTTCCCGCGAAAGCGGGAATCCAGTTGGGCGTTTGGCGCTATGGACAAGCAGTTCTGCGTTTACATCCTGGCCAGCAAACGGAACGGCACGCTGTACATTGGGGTGGCCTCACAGCTGGCAACGCGGGTGTGGCAGCATAAGAGCAAGGTAGTGGAGGGTTTTTCGGCCAAGTACGGCGTTGCACGTTACCCACAGATTTGTCGCACACCCGCCGAAAAACCTTTGTCCGCCTGAACCTGGCACAGTCTCCCGAAGTTCGATAAGAGAAAGCGTGATGACCGCAGGCTCGAGCCGGGCGGCAGAACGGAGGGGATTGGAAGTATGGAGCGCAACCTCGCCCTCGAAGCAGTCCGGGTGACCGAAGCCGCCGCCTTGGCCTCGGCGCGGCTGATGGGTCGCGGCGACATTGCGGCCACTGACCGTGCCGCCGCGCAGGCAATGCGCAAGGCCTTCGCCTCGATCGCCATCAGCGGGGTAGTGGCGATTGGCGAAGGTGAGCCGGGCGAAGCCGATATCCTCTATACCGGCGAGCACGTCGGCAACGGCAGCGGTCCATCGGTAGATGTGGCGCTCGATCCGCTCGAGGGCGCCACCATTTGCGCCACCGGTGGTTACAACGCCTTGTCGATCATCGCCATGGCCGAACGCGACGGCTTCTTGCGTTGTCCCGACATGTACATGGACAAGATCGCGGCCGGCACCGAAGGCCGCGGCGTGATCGATCTCGACAAGTCGGCCACCGATAACCTGCGCGCGCTGTCGGAGGCCAAAGGAGTGTACGTCGCCGACCTGACCGTGGCGGTGCTCGATCGCCCGCGCCACGAGCAGCTGATCAACGAAATCCGCAAAGCCGGGGCGCGCGTGCGCTTGCTCAGCGATGGCGACGTTGCCGCCGGCATGGCGGCCACCCGGCCGGGCTCGGGCATCGATCTACTGGTGGGCACCGGCGGTGCCCACCAGGGCATTCTCACCGCGGCGGCAATGCGCTGCTCGGGCGGCGAGATGCAGGGCCGCCTGCGCATCCGCAACAGCGAAGACGCCGCACGCGCGGCCGCGGTCGGGATCACCGACTTGCAGAAGAAGTACGGCGCCGAGGACATGGCCTCGGGCAGCGTGATGTTCGCCGCCAGCGGGGTCACCGACGGTGATTACCTGCGCGGAGTCCGCTTCTTCAAAGGCGGCGCCACCACCAACTCGGTGGTGATGCGCTCGCGCACCCGCACCATTCGCTTCATCGAAGCCATCCACCGCTTCGATTTTAAGCCGGAGTACTGATGCGCCGGGGCCGTGCCAAAGGACTTGAATCGCTGGCAGGGCGGCGCGGACACGCGCCGGTTGCGGCGTTGAGGGCTGCCGGCTAGGAAGATCGCCGTTATGGAAACCAGCTCCACCCTCTTCGAGCGCCACGAGGCGGTCGCGATCCTGACCGTCAATCGGCCTCAGGTGCTCAACGCGCTCGACGACCAAACGCTCGCCGAGCTGGGCCTACACCTGGCCGGCTGCCGCCCGGCGGGGGTGCGCTGCTTGATCATTACCGGTGCGGGCGAGCGCGCCTTCGTGGCCGGAGCCGATATTGCCGCGATGTCGGCCATGTCGAGCATCGCGGCGCGCATATTTGCCCGCCGCGGGCAGGCGCTGATGCGCAGTCTCGAGGAAATGCCGATTCCGGTGATCGCCGCAGTCAACGGTTTTGCTCTAGGCGGCGGTCTGGAGCTGGCGCTGGCCTGCGACTTCATCTACGCCGCCGACAGCGCCAAGTTCGGACAGCCCGAAATCAACTTGGGCATCATCCCGGGCTTCGGCGGCACCCAACGGCTGGCGCGCCGCATCGGGATCGCACGCGCGCGCGAGCTGACGTACACCGGTGCAACCATCAGCGCGGCCGAGGCCGAACGCCTCGGCTTGGTCAACCGCGTGCTGCCACGCACCGATTTGCTTCCCGAGGTCTTGCGCGTGGCCGCCGACCTCGCCGGCAAGGCCCCGCTTGCCCTGCAGCAGGCCAAGGCCGCAATCAGTGCCGGTGCCGACATGGCGCTTGAAGACGGCTGTCGCTACGAAGCCGAAGCCTTCGCCCTGACCTTCAGTACCGCCGATCAGAAGGAAGGCATGGCCGCCTTCTTGGCCAAACGCAAAGCCGCTTTTGCCGGACGTTGACTGTGAGCGCCGATCCATCAGACTGGCAGGTGTGTTTCAGCTCGCCGCTGGATGCCGAGGCCCACATCGTGCGCGGCTACCTCGAACATTGGGGTGTTCCCTGCCACCTCGGCAGTATGCGCTTCGGGCTCGAGCCACTGACCTTCGGCGCCCTCGGGCAGGTGCATGTCTTGGTGCCGCCGGACTGGCTGCGGGTGGCACGCGGACTGATTCGCGGCCGTCTGGGCAACGGCAGCGCACGGGGAGGCCATGAGCACGAACAAGAGTGATGGCCTAGCCGGGCGCCGGACGCCGGCAAGCCAGCGGCTGCCGCGCTACTCGACCGTCTCCGACATGGAGGTCGAAGCGCTTTACACCGAGGCGCAACGCAACGGTTCTCGCCCCGAGCTCGACTTGGGTTCACCCGGTGAGTTTCCATACACTCGCGGTATTTATCCGTCGATGTACCGTGGCCGGCTGTGGACCATGCGCCAGTTCGCCGGTTTCGGCTCGGCGCGCGATACCAACGAGCGTTTCAAGTTCCTGCTGGCCCAAGGGCAGACCGGCCTGTCGACCGCCTTCGATATGCCGACATTGATGGGTTACGACGCCGATCACCCGCGTGCGCTCGGCGAGGTCGGCCGCGAAGGCGTGGCCATCTCCTGCCTGGCTGACATGGAAGAGCTGTTCGCCGGCATTCCGCTGGGCGAGGTCACCACCTCGATGACGGTCAACTGCACCGCCAGCATTCTGCTGGCCATGTATTTCGCGGTGGCCGAGAAGCAGGGCGTGTCCTGGCGCCAGCTCGGCGGCACCATTCAAAACGACATGTTCAAAGAGTTCATTGCGCAGAAGGAGTGGATTTGCCCGCCGCAGCCCTCCTTGAGGATCGTCATCGACATGATCGAGTTCTGCGCCGAGCACGCCCCGCGCTGGCATCCGGTGTCGATCTCCGGCTACCACATCCGCGAAGCCGGCGCGACCGCGGTGCAGGAACTCGCCTTCACCCTGGCCGACGGCATCGGCTACGTCGACGCGGCGGTAGCGCGCGGCCTAGCGGTAGATAGCTTCGCCCCGCGCTTGTCGTTCTTCTTCAACGTCCACAGCGACTTCCTCGAAGAGGTGGCGAAATTCCGCGCCGCGCGCCGGCTGTGGGCGCGCATCATGCGCGAGCGCTTCGGCGCCACCAACCCGCGCTCGTTGATGCTGCGCACGCACGCGCAAACCTCCGGCTGCAGTCTGACGGCGCAGCAGCCATTGAACAACGTCGTGCGTGTGGCGCTGCAGGCGTTGGCGGCGGTACTCGGCGGGACGCAGTCGCTGCATACCAACTCGATGGACGAGACACTGGCGCTCCCGAGTGAGCAAGCGGCGCTGGTGGCGTTACGCACCCAGCAAGTGATTGCCGAGGAAAGCGGGGTGGCCAACGTCGTCGATCCGCTCGGCGGCAGTTACGCCGTTGAGGCGCTCACCGATCGCATGGAGCGCGAAGCCGCGGCCTACATCAAACGCATTGACGAGCTCGGCGGCATCGTGCGCGCCATCGAGCTCGGCTTCCCGCAAAAAGAAATCGCCGAGTCGGCCTACCGCTTCCAGCAGCAGCTCGACCGCGGCGATAAGGTCATGGTCGGTGTCAACAAGTACGCGCTCGAGCACGAGCCTCCGCTGCAGGTGCTCAAGATTCACCACGAAGTCGAGCGGCAGCAAAGCGAGCGCCTGCGCCAGTGCAAACGCAACCGTCCGGCCGCGGCGGTGCGCCAGGCGCTCGCCGCCGTGGCCGAAGCCGCCCGCGGCTCGGCCAACCTGATGCCGCCCATCATCGCCGCGGTGAAGGCCGAGTGCACAGTGGGGGAGATCGCCGACGTCTTCCGCGAGGTGCTGGGGGTCTACCGCGACCCGGCTTGGATCTGACTGAAACGGACTAGACTCAACCACAGAGGACTGCCATGGCTGAGAAACCGCTGCGTATTCTGATCGCCAAGCCCGGCCTCGATGGGCACGATCGTGGGGCCAAGATCATCGCCCGCGCCCTGCGCGATGCCGGCTTCGAGGTGATCTACACCGGCTTGCACCAGACCCCGGAAATGATCGCCGAGACTGCCGTGCAGGAGGACGTCGACGCCATCGGCCTGAGCATCCTCTCGGGCGCGCACATGACGTTGTTTCCGGCCGTGATCGATTTGCTCAAGCAGAAGGGTGCGGGCGAAGTGGTACTGTTCGGCGGCGGCATCGTCCCGGCGGAAGACGTTCCCGAGCTCAAGCGCAAGGGCGTGGCCGAGATCTTCACCCCCGGCGCCAGCACCGAAGCCATCATCGACTGGGTGCGGGCGCACGTGCGCGCCCGCTAGGGAGCCTGGCGGAGCGCTGGCTGCCGCCTTTCGTTGTCATGGAAGAGCGCCCACTGATCATCGTCGGTTCCGGCCCCGCGGGTACGGGTGCGGCCTTGCGCCTGGCGCAACTCGATCCGGTCCTGGCCGGCGAGACGCTGGTGCTGGAAAAAGCCCGCCATCCTCGTCACAAGGTGTGTGCCGGGGGTTTGATCCCACACTCGCTCCAGTTGCTGGAGGCTCTCGGCGTCGAGTTGACGGTGCCGCACGTGGTCTGCGATCGGGCCGCTGTGCTGACACCGGTACGCAACGTATCGTACGAAGGCAACGACCTCTGCCGCGTCATCCGGCGCAACCAATTCGACGCCTCCCTGGCAGCCGCGGCCCGCCGGCGCGGCATTACCATCCGCGAGTCCGAGAAGGTGATCGAGGTGGCGCGCGAGGGCGCGGCCATCCGACTTGTGACCGAACGTGGTTGCTACCGGACGCGCGCCGTAATCGCCGCCGACGGCTCGGGCAGCTTGCTGCGCCGGCGGCTGGTGAGTGCCGCTCGCGGCTGCGTCGGCCGCGCGATCATGGGCGACATTCCGATCGCCGACACCGACTGGAATGGGTTCGCCGCGCAACGCTACGAGTTCAACTTCACCGCGGTCGCTCGCGGCCTGCGCGGTTACACCTGGGCCTTCCCCTGCTGGATCGACGGCGTCGCGCACGTCAATGTCGGCATCTACGCGGTGGACACGCCGGGGGCGCGCTTGACCCAGCTGCTCGATGACGCCGTCGATCGGATGGCCGGCAAGCGACCGAAGTACGAGGCGTTTCCGATCCGTTGGTACCACGAGCGCGAGCCGTTGGCGGGCGCGGGCGTGATGTTGGCGGGTGATGCCGCGGGGGTCGATCCGCTGATGGGAGAAGGGATCTCGTTCGCGCTCGAATATGGCCGGCGTGCCGCCGAGGCGGCGGCAGCGGCCTTGGCATCGGGTGACTTCTCGTTCGCGGCTTACGAGCGCGACATTCGCTCGTCCTGGCTGGGTAAGAAGCTACGGCGCCTGCATCTGGGCGTCAGGCTCTTCTACGGCCCCACCTGGCGAGTGTGGTTCAGCGTCGCCGCCCACAGCCGGCGAGCGCAAGAAATCGGCCTGCGCTGGTACAACGGCGTCGACGGCTGGGACCGGCGCAGCGGCTGGGACGCGCTGCGCGCGCTCTGGTCAGGTGATTTCGCCCCCCCGGCACGTACGGTTCCCGCGTGAGACTTGCTGCCCACGACCGCGAGCGGGTTGCGCCGGCCGCGGCCGTCTTCGGCTGGGTCGCCGGCTTGCTGGCGCTCGGGCTGAGCGCCTGGTTTGTCTGGCAGGCCCTACGCAGCCAGCCGCCGGCGCCGGTGGCCCCCGCGGCCGCAACTCCACCGCTCTCATCACCAGCAGTGACTGCACTATCCACCGGCGATGCAGCCGAGGAGGTGACAGACGAAGAGCGCCGCCGCTTGGATGAGGTACTACGGCGCCAAGGCACCGGGCGCGGCCAATGATCCAGGGGGCGCTGCCGCTCGGCTTCGTTGAAGGCGACATTTCGCCCTGCTATGGAGCACACGAGCCTGGAGCTGGCGCCCGCTTGCCGGCATAGTAACTAGTGGAGGCCGTTGCGATGCGAATTCTGGTGAATCTGACGGCGGCTGCCGTGTTGGTTGTGTCCGCCGGCTGCCGCAATACTGGACGGAGCGTTGATACCGTTGTGCCGAATGAACTGGGCCGGACGCAGGCGGCGTACACTGGGCAGTTCGGCGCGGCCACCTCGTCCCCGGTTACGCCCGACCGGGTAGTATTCACCGCCGCGCCCGGAACACGGCTGGTCGCGCGCTTTGTTGCCGGCAAGAGCGTGGAGGAGCTGTGGATCATCGACGCTGACGGAGCCGGTGTTCCGGCAGCGCTGGCCGAACGAGCACAAGCGCTGCTCGCGAGTGAGCCCGCGCCCGTGCGCACGATCGTCTTTCGGGCCGAGGGCCGGCCGCATGCCGAGACCTTCGAGGAAGCGCTGGGCGCGGGGCTCTTGCGGGTCGAGCGGCGCAACGGCCGCCTCTCCCGTATCGCTTTGTGTGCCGATCGCACCGCCTGCGTCATGTTGGGGCAAATGCAGGAGAGCGAACTAGCCGTCGATGAGATGATGGCAGCAGGCCTCAAGGCCATGCGTGCCCAGCAACAGCATTGAGTCGCCGGCGACGGCGAGCGCCGGTGTGATCTTGTTCGCGAAGGTGACAGCCTGCCGAGATGAACGAGCGCGCGCTCGCACTGGCCACAGATCTCTACGAGCCGACGATGGCGGCGGCGGATTTCGCCAACCGCGTCGAACCCGCAGCTATCCGATCACTGTCAGTGCGCAACTGGCAGCAGAACAGCGGCGGCTTGCAGCCCGCGTGACCGGCGATTGAGCCGGCGCCGCGGCCGTTGCCGCTGCTCGAACCAAGCCAGCGACCGGCCCAACTCGACGACCCGGCCCACCACTGCCAGTGTCGGCGAGCCCAGGGTGGCAGCCGCAGCGGCCGCGGCGGCGTGCTCGACGGTGGTGGTCAACACCTTCTGCTCAGCGGTGGTGCCGGCGGTGATGAAAGCGACCGCCAGATCGGCGGGGTAACCCTGCTGGCGCAGCTGTCGGCTCCAGATTTCAACCGTCTGCACCGCCATCAGCAACACCAGCGTCGTGCGGGGGCTGTAAGGTGGGATAGAGAAATCGGGCTGGTCCTCGCGCCGGTGAGCCGACACCACGCAGACGCTGTCGGCCAGGCCGCGATGGGTGACTGGAATCCCGGCCGCCGCCGGCGCCGCCAAGGCGCTGGAGACACCAGGAACGATCTCGAAGGCAATCCCGAGCACGGCCAGCCTCAACGTCTCCTCCCCGGTGCGGCCGAGCATGGTCGGATCGCCACCCTTCAACCTCACCACCTGTTTGCCGGCGAGTGCCAGGTTGGCGACCAGTTCGGTGATGCGCTCCTGCGACATGCTGTGGCGGCCGCAGCGCTTGCCGGCGAAGATCAGCTCGCAGTCCAAGCCCTCCAGCAATCGCTCATCGACGAGGCTGTCGTAGACCACCACATCCGCCTCTTGCAGAGCGCGCCAGCCGCGCAAGGTGATCAACTCGGGATCACCCGGTCCGGCGCCGACGATGACCACGCGGCCGGTCATGCCGCCGCCTTGCAGGCGTGTTGCGCCCACCACTGATCGAGTTCCGGCAAGAAATAGCGCAACCGGCATTTCTTGAGTTCCTGCACGCTGAAGAGCACGAGGTAGTCATCGGCGCCGACCGCCGGCGCCAGCCGCGCCGCCAGCGCGCGAACGCTGTCCTCGTCGGGCCCGTGGATCATGCTGTACAAGCTGTACGGAAAAGCTGCGAACGACTCGCGCGCGTAGCAGTGGCTCACCTCCGGCACCGCCGCCAACCGCGCGCCCGCGCGATCGAGCTGATCTTCATGAACCTGCCACACCACCATGCCGTTACCGCGCACACCCAGCGCGCGATGATGGAAGGTTCCCACGAAGCGGCGGATGGTGCCGCCAAGCTG
Organism: Deltaproteobacteria bacterium; assembly: GCA_016210005.1. Classification (NCBI taxonomy): domain Bacteria; kingdom Pseudomonadati; phylum Myxococcota; class Myxococcia; species Deltaproteobacteria bacterium. The sequence goes on from JACQVA010000227.1 coordinate 10,775, forward strand.
CGAGCGGGCAAACGCCAGCAGGGTCTCGGGGTCGGCGTCAGCGCATCGAGCCATCTCGGCAAACGGCTCGGCCACCAGCGGCAGCGGCGTTTGCAGTGCGCGAAACATCCGTACCTGCGCCGCGCTCGCCGAGCGCGTACAGGCAGCCGGCGCCGGTGCCGGCGGTTGGGTCAGGCTGCAACGGCGCAAGAGGTCGAAGTTGACGCCCACCTTGTAGGTGCGCGTACGCCGCAGCGGGTGAAAGCGCGGCACGCCGCAGGCGGCCGCCAACCGTTCGAGGGTCGGCAGCAGGCCCATGGCGGCCGGGGCGGCGATCGTGAACCACAGGTTGTAAGCGTGATCGCGCACGTAGTTGTGACTGACGGTGGGATGCTCGTTGACCGCGGCAGCCACCCGCGCCAATTCCTGCTCCGGCACCGCGGCCGTGCACAGCGCGCTCTCGTAGCCGAGCAAGCTGCCCTCGAGCACGGCGGAGATCTCGCGCAACTTGCCGGCGGCGGCCCAAGCGCGTAGCTGCGCCAGTACGGCCCTTGCCTCCAGCCCGAGCGCGCGGGCCAACTCGTCGAACGGGCGCGGGCGCAACGGCACGCCGGCTTGGACCGCCCGGGCGAGCGCGTTTTCTTCGGTCGGGGACAGGCTCATACGACACCAACTGTTACAGGCCACTGATGAACGCGCGCCAGACGCCGAAGATGCCCGAGGGCGAGCGTAGCGCGACTTCGGACTCGACGCTGTAGCTCGTGGTGTTGACCAGCACGAGCTTGTTGTCGCGGTTGGCGGAAGCCAACAGATGGCTGCCGCGCGGGGTGAAGTCCATGTGGTAGACGCGGCCGCCGATCCGGATCGTGTGCGTCACCGCCAGTGTCTCGGTATCGATGACCTGCACGTAAGCGTCGTCGTCCTCGCCCGAGAAGCTGACCCACACCTCGCGCTCACCCGGCGCGCGCACCGCGTACACCGGATGGCCGCGCACCGCGATCGAGCGCTTGAACTCCCAGCTGTTGCGATCGAGCAGCGCCAGACGCTTCTCGCCCACCAGGGGAACGAACACGTAGCCGCGGGCCACCGCCCAGGAAGCCAAGTGCGGCAGCTTCACCACCCGGCCGCGCTGGTATGCTTGCGCCGGGTCTTGCAGGGACACCAGCCGGGGTGCTGGTTCAGCATGGGCCAGGTCGATGACCGAGACCTGCGGTGTGTTCAGATGGCCAACGACGTAGTGGCGGCCATCGGGGGTGATCATCGCGTCGTAGGGCTCGTCGGCGATCACCGGCACGCGCCGCTCGATCGGAAAGTCCGGCCGTGAGGCGTCGACCACCCAGACCTCGTGTCCTTCCATGAGGACACAGACGAAGCGGTTACCGGGGGCATCGACCACCCCGGTCACCCGCGACTCGCGCTGCTGGCCGTCGACTTCAATCGGCGCCGGGATGCGCTTGACGACCGCCAGCGTCTGCGCATCGAGGATGGTCAGTCCGCCGGGAACATACTCGGCGGTCGCGATGTAGCGGCCGTCCTGACTGACGGCGATGTCGATCGAGCTCTTGGATGTAAAGACCTCGCCCGCCCGTTCCATCTTCGCCAGGTCGATCTGGCTGAGCTTGCCGCTGCGGCTGGCGACGTAGCCGTAGCGCAGATCGGGCGAGAAGGTCATCGTCGCGTGTTGAAGGTTGCCGAGTTTACCGATGCGGCCGACCACGGCACGCGACGTGAGGTCGTAGACCGCTAGCGTCTCATCGTTGCGCTCGACCACGAAGACACGCGAGCCGACGCTGCCCTGCCTTGCCGCACACCCGGACAGCGCCGCTGCCAGGCAAAGCGCCAGCGCTGCACTTGGCTTCATGCCGCGCCTCGGATCTCGGCCGCCGGCGACCAGCCGATTTCGCTGTCGGTCATGACGCAGGCGGGGTCCGGCGCCCAGAGGTCGCCGGTGGCGGCAAGCGCACGCTCGCGATGCGAGCCGCGGCACAGCGGGCGATAGCGGCAAGCACCGCAGCGGCCGCTCAGGCTGGCCTCGCGACCGGCAAGCTCTGCGCGCAGGGGGTGGCGCAGGATCTCGCTCAGGCGCTGCTGGCGCAGGTCGCCCAGCGTCGCAGCAGTCCAGAACTGGTCGGGATGAACCCGGCCGCGGGCGTCGATGTTCAAGATGCGCTCTCCCGCCGAGTTGCCGCCGCGGCGCGCAAGCGCATCGCAAACGCGAGCGGCGGCCTCAGCCCCGTGACGCTCGGCAATCCACTGTAGGAAGAGCACCGCGGCGGAGTCGTTGCCGCCGGTGACGACCGCCGGTGTGCCGCTCTCGAGCGACTGCGCGCCGCGCTCGAACAGCCGCAACAGCAGCGCGCGGGTTTCACTTACAGTGAGGTCATCGCCGGCAAGCCGCCGGCCGCGGCCGGAATAGAGCAGGTGCGAGACGTAGAAGCGGCTGGCACCGGCAGCGCCGGCCGCTTGCAGGAGGGCCTCGAGTTGGCCGTGGTTGCGGCGGCTGAGGGTCATGCGCAAGCCGGTACGAAGTCCGGCGGCCTGGGCATGACCGATGCCGGCGATGGCTAAGGCAAAGCCACCCGCCAGGCCGCGATATGGGTCGTTGAACTGCGGCAGCCCGTCGATGCTGATGCCGACGTACTGCACCCCGGCGGCGGCCAAGCGTTTAGCTGCGGGGGCATCTATCAAGGTACCGTTGGTTGACAGCTGCGGTGCCAAGCCAACGGCGCGGGCGTGGGCGATGAGGTCGAAGAGGTCGGGGCGCAGCAGCGGTTCGCCCCCACTGAAGATGACGATGCGGACGCCCACGCCCGCCAGGCTGTCGAGCAGATTACGCGCCTCGGTCGTGCTCAGGTCGCTGGCCGCGGCACGGCGGCCGGCTGAGGCGTAGCAGTGCGGGCAGCTGAGGTTGCAGTGTCGGCAGACGTTCCACACCACTACCGGAGGGGCGTTGCGCCCCCCCGGCCCGTAACGGGCGGGCGCCCGGCTCACGCTGAAGTCGGCCGGGACGCGGCCGAGGGCAAGCTTCAGCAGGTCGCTGACCTCAAGCATGGGCGCCTGCGCCGGTCAGTAAACGTCGTGGGCGGTGTTGAAGACGTTGAACTTGCCCGTCGGGGTCACCACCCAGTCGCCGGTGATGCGTGCCTTCTCTTCGAGCGAGGCGTCGTCATAGACCACCAGTTCACCGTTCTTGTCCCACGAGGACACCCAGACCTCGTTGCCGTCCTTGTTGTACTCGAAGTGGACCGCGCGGCCTTGGTTGGCGGTCTGGAAGCACTTCTCGATGCTGCCGTCCTTCTTCGAGTAGACACAGACGTTGGCGATCGCCTTGCTGTCGTTGCTCAGCGGCGAATCCATCCACACCCATTGTGACTTCGGGTGGGTCTTCAGAAACAGGCCGCCGGTGGCAGGCAACTTAAGGTTGCGCACCACCTTCCAGGCGTGTTCCGGCTTGCCGGCCGGGTCGGCGCCGTAGACCACCAGTCGGCCTTCACCGATGTGGACGGTGCCGTTGACCGAGCCAAACTCCGGGTCTTCCCAGTTGGCGCCGCGGCCGGGATGCGGCTTGATGCCGGTCTCGAACTTGGTGACCAGCTTCTTCTCTTTCGCGTCGACCACCACGATGCTGTTGCGCATATTAGCCGCGACCATGAAGTAGCGCTTGGTCTTGTCCCAACCGCCGTCATGGAGGAAGCGCTCGGTCGCGATCTTCGAGGTCATGGGAAAGCCGGGCTTGGAGTAATCGACAATCGCCACGTAGCCTGACTCCTTGAGGCTGACGATCCAGTAAGGGCCGTCGTGGGCCGGGATAATCGAGGCGACGCGCACTTCTTTGAGCGCTTCCTTGGTATCGTAGGTCGGAGTCAGCACGTCGACGACGGTCTTGGGCTCGAGCGTCTGGCCGTCGAGGACGACGTACTGCGGCGGCCAATAGCAGCCCTCGATGACCAGCTTGTCTTCGAAGCCCTTGTACTTCGAGGCCTCGACGCTGCGGGCATCGTAGCAGCCCTGTACCTGCGCTACCAAGGTGGGTTTGTCCGGCCACAGATCGATCATCGAGACCCGGCCATCCCGGCCAATGGCGTAGAAGTAGCGGCCGGTGGAGGAGGAGCGCAGGATGTGCACGGCGAAGCCGGTATCGATGACCGCTACCTGCTCCTTCTTGTCGCCGTCGACGATCGCCACCTTGCCGGCATCGCGCATGATGACGCCGAAATAGTTCTCCCAGTTGCGCTTGGTCTGCACGCTCTTCGGGCGCTTGTCGACGGGGACGAACAGCTTCCAGCTCTCCTTGATGTCCTTCAGCCCGCGCTGGGGTGGCTCGGGCGGCGGCAGCTGGAGATAGTTGGCCAGCAGTTTGATCTCATCCGCCGAAAGGATTCCGGACTTACCCCACGCCGGCATGCCTCCGGGGGTGCCCTTGGTCAGGATGATTTCCAACCCCTCGTTGCCGAGTTCCTGCGCCCGCTTGTCGCTGACTGCTGGCCCGGTGGCACCGGCGCGCAGTGTGCCGTGACAACCGGCGCAGCGGTCGAAATAGATCTGCTTGGCCTTGTTGAACTCCGGCTCTGAGAGCTTTGGCGGCGCGGCGGCCGGCTGCTGCGCCCAGGCGACGCTCCACAACCCGGGCAGGCTGGCCAGCAAGCCCGCGCACAGGCTCCAGCGGAGCCTTCCTCTAGTTGATACCCCGATTCGTGTCTTCATCTCTGCGCACCTCGCATGTTACGGCTGTGGGCCACTCCCGCTGCACCACGGTCTGTGTTGCGGGCGAAACGGCGGCCACGTGGCGGTTCGCTTCGCTTCACTTGGCGGCTTTCTCGCTCTCCTGACGGATGTATTCGAGCAGGTCCTCGACCTCGTCGTCCCGCAGGTTGAGGTTCACCATCAGGTCGGTGTTCTTGAACTGCTCGAGCAGTTCCTTGGCGGTGGGGTCGGACTTGGACATTCCCTCGGGGTCCTTGATCCACTTGACGAGCCAGGCCTTGTCGCGGCGTTTGTGGACGTCTTTCAGATCGGGACCCTTGCGGATACCTTTGCCGATGGTGTGGCAGACGATGCACTTGTCATCGTAGAGCTGCGCTCCGTTTTCGCCGTCGGCAGCCATCGCCGCGCCGTCCGATCCTCCGAGTGGGCCAAAGGTGGTGAACAGCACGCCGGCCCCGAGGCCGGCGGCGAACAGCGCGCCCAGTGGAAGCCAAGTTCTCAATCTCATGCACTCACCTCGCTGCTGAAGGCAGGGGCCAACCCTGCTGCGCCGCTGAGCTTGGCAAGAAGCGAACCAATGCGTTGGCGCTGCGGTGCGGCTCCATCGCTACGCGCTGCTGCATAGTCGCGGTTGCGCTTCGTATAGCCGGGTATACAGCCGCGGCCTCGGTGGCCCGCCATCGCCGGCATCGTCGCGGGTGGGCGTAGGGGCAGTTCCGGGCATGGGAGTTGCCAGGCCTGAGGAGCGCTCGCCGGTTACGGCCACTGCGGGCGTGTATCGGCGCGCGGGATGAACCGGATTATGCGAGAACACCTACTGCCCACTACGGCAACTACGCTCGACCGCGCGGCGGTGCGCGGCTGGCTCGCGGTCGCGGTCGGGAGCCTGTTGTTGGCCGGCCTCTTCGCCGTTCTGCTGGTGGTGGGGCGTATGCCTGGCCTGGCCGCGCTGTTCGACGATCCGCAACTGTTTCGGCGTTGCCTGGTGGTGCACGTGGTGCTGTCGCTGGTGGTGTGGTTCTACGCCTTCCTGGCTGCGCTGTTTTTGACCGTACCGTGCGCGCAGCCGAGCCGGCGGGCGGGCCCCGCCAGCGTTTTGGGCGGGCTCGGCTTGCTGCTGCTGATGGCGGCCGCCGGGTTACCGGCCGGGCAGCCGTTGCTGTCCAACTACGTTCCGGTGATTGATCACGGCCTGTTTCTCGCCGGGCTGATCGTGCTGGCGCTCGGGCTGGTGGCGACGTTCTTGGACGCGCGGCTGTTGCCCAGCGCCGAGACGGCGAGTGGTTTCTTCCCGGCGCCACCCGCGGCGCGGGTGGGATTGCGGGCGGCGGCGATGGCGTTTCTCCTTGCGATCATCACCTTCACCGGCAGTGTTGCCAGCACGCCGGCGGGCTTGGCGGCGGCTGGTTACTACGAGTTGGTGTTCTGGGGCGGCGGCCACGTGCTGCAGTTTGCCAGCACCGCCGGCATGGTGTCGGTGTGGATCATGATGCTAACCGCCGCGCTCGGGCGTGCCCCGCTCGAGCGCGCGCCGGCGGCGGTGCTGTTCGGGCTGCTGGTGGCGCCGCTGTTGGGTGCGCCGCTGTTGGCGGCGCGCGGCACGTTGACGCCCGAGTATCATCGCGGCTTCACCCTACTGATGCAGTGGGGCGTGTTTCCGGTGGTCACGGTATTCATACTGCTGTGCCTGCGCGCCGTGGTGCGGGCCGATCGCGACGGCAGCTTGCCGCCCGGCGGCTGGCGTGATCCGCGGCTGGTGGTTGTCGGCGCCAGCGCCGCGATGACTTTGCTGGGATTCGTGCTCGGCGCGATGATTCGCGGCGCCAACACCATGATCCCGGCACATTATCATGCCTCGATCGGGGCGGTGACGACGGTGTACATGGCGGCCGCCTACCCGCTCTTCGCTGCCGTCGGCAGTCCGTTACCTACGGCGGCCTGGCGGCGCCTGGCGCGCTGGCAGCCCGTGCTCTACGCCGCCGGGCAGTCGGTGTTCGCCATCGGTTTCGGCTTGGCCGGCGCTCACGGCATGTTGCGCAAGACCTACGGCGCGGAGCAGCAGATCCGTTCGCTGGCGGCTGAAATCGGAATGTTGGTGATGGGTCTCGGGGGCGCCGTCGCGGTCGCCAGCGGCCTGTTGTTCCTGGCGATCGTGATCGCCTGTTGGCGCGGCCGGGCGCCGCAGTGGGGCGTGCAGAAAGGAAAGGTGGCATGGCAAACGAACATCCGCTTCAGCGCTTGATGGATAATCCGTGGCTCCTGTTGCTGCTGGGGCTGCTGATCCCGTTTCTGTCCTACACGCTGTGGGGCCTGATCGAGCTGGCCAACGTGCCGCCCGCCACCCTGCCGTGAAGGAGGAACAGTCGTGAGCATTTCCGCACCACCGAAAGATTGGTTCCAGGCCCCCAGCGGCGCCGAACGACTGTGGATCGGGCTGGCCTTGAGCTGGTGCCTGATCATGTTCGTCACCATGCCGTACTGGCACCTCAAGGGGAAACAGAACTCCACCGGCGAGTCGTACCGGGTGGAGAAGAAAGCGTTCCGCGAGCGCGTCGAGCGCTTTGTCGAGCAGAACAAGGTCGGCGAGGACAACGGCGTGCCGGTGGTGGCGCCGGCGCCCGGCAGCGACATCTACCTGCTGGCGCAGATGTTCGACTTCTATCCGGTGCTCAAACTCAAGCTCGGGCAGACCTACCGGCTGCACGTGTCCTCCGCCGACGTTCAGCACGGGTTGTCGCTACTGCCGATGAACATGAACTTCCAAGCCGTACCGGGGTACGACCATGTGCTGACGCTCACGCCGACCTCGAGCGGGCCGGTGACGCTGGTGTGCAACGAGTTTTGTGGCATCGGGCATCACAAGATGACCGGCAAGATGATCGTGGAGTGAGTCAGTCATGGGCAACCACCGCAGCGGCGAAGTCCGCACTTGTGACACCACTGGCTTGTCGGTGTGCTTGAACGCTCAGCTCTTCATCCGCCTGCACGCGGTGCTGGCGGTGGTGATGCTGTTCTTGGGCGGCATCGCCGCGCTGTTGCTGGCGCTGACGCGCTGGCCGGCGTTGCACTTGCTGCCGGCGAACTGGTTCTATCGCATCCTCACCTTCCACGGCCTCAACATGCTCATCTTCTGGATCCTGTTCATGGAGGTGGCGATCCTCTACTTCGTCTGCACCATTCTCCTGAACTCCCGCCTGTGGCTGCCGCTGCTGGGCTGGGTCGGTTTCGTGCTCATGGCCGCGGGCGCCGGCATCACCGACTACATCGTGCTCGCCGGTGGCGCCGACGTAATGATGACCTCGTATCCGCCGTTGCGCGCTCACCCCAGCTTTTACCTCGGCATCATTCTCTTCGCCGTCGGCACCCTGCTCGGAGTCATCAACTTCTTCGGCACCTTGTACATCGCGCGGCGCGACAAGACCTACACCGGCTCGGTACCGCTGGTGGTGTTCGGTGCCACCGCGGCGGCCATCATCGCGGTGACCACGATCCTGCACGGCGCGTGGGTATTGATTCCGACCTGGCTGTGGGCCATGGGCTGGGTCCGTTCGATCGATCCCGCGTGGTACCGCTTGATCTGGTGGGGCTTGGGTCACCCGTCACAGCAGGTGAACGTCGCGGCCATGGTGTCGGTGTGGTACCTGCTCGGCACCCTCACCACCGGGGCCAAGCCGCTCAACCAGCTGGTCTGTCGCGGGGCCTTCGTGCTTTACATCCTTTTCATCAACCTGGCCTCGGCCCATCACTTGTTGGTCGACCCGGGCGTCAGCGCCGGTTGGAAGATCTGGAACACCTCCTACGCCATGTACCTGGCGGTGCTGGCCTCGATGATCCACGGCTTCACCGTTCCGGCGTCGGTGGAGGTGGCGCTGCGCAAACAGGGCCACAACCGTGGCCTATTCGGCTGGCTCTACGCCGCGCCGTGGAAGAACCCGGGGTTTTCGGCGATGTTCCTGTCGCTGCTGATCTTCGGCTTCATGGGCGGCATCACCGGCGTGACCCTGGGGAC
>JACQVA010000228.1 GCA_016210005.1 Deltaproteobacteria bacterium
ACACCGGTCCCGATCCACCGCGCTGACCGGTGGCGGCGCAGCCGGTTCCCACCCCGCTGATCCGTCGCTCCGTCTCGGTGGCCCGGTCGCAACCGATCGCCCCGGGAAAATCGAGCTATGCATGCTCACCGGAAGGACACGCTGTTCCAGGGCCTCTGCCACCTCGGGCAGCATCTCCCAAATGAACCCCTTGCGGGTGGAATGCCCGAGGGACCAGACCGCCCACCAGCGGGAAGTGCCGATCTCCTGCTTGTCCGGTTCCAGTCCGGTGGCATCACAGAACATATGACCGAGCCGGCCGTACTGAGCGTTGACGGTCGGATGGCCGCCTTGAACATTCGCGAGCCGTGCCAGTTGGGTAGCATAAGCCGTCCGCTCCGGGGCGTGGTGTTGAGCGGCTAGGATCCGCCGCTGGATGTCATTCGTCCGGGGGGCGATCGCCTTCAGCCCGGCGACGTACTGCGCGGTCGTTGGCCGTCGGCTCCATTGGACGATGTTCGGCATCGTGCCACCGAGTCTTACGCCGACGTGCCGTTTAGCGGCGGGACGCGGAGCGGCCCGTCCGCTGCAACGACCGCTTAGCCGACGTCCCTGCGGAGAGCGCCGCATTCACACCTGAGACAATGATCTTCTTGTCTCCGAACGCTGCGACCAGTTCTAGACGCCCGCCGATTGCAGCCAGATACCGCTGTAGCGTGGCCACCTGGCAGTCGTCGAAATTCGACCGAGCTTCCAGTCGCGAGATATCGCCCTGGTCCATGCGAGACGCCTCGGTCACATCCATCTGCGTCCTGCCGGCTGCCTCTCGAAGAGCCCGCAGGGTCAGGTGAACTCCGCGCTGTGCTCGCACTCCCCGCCCCAGAACCCGAACGGGTTCGTCTTGCATCTCGACCCTTCGCTTGGCCGCGTAGCTCACGGCTCACCTTCCCGTTTCGTAGACTTGCCTTTTCGGCAGTGGTCGCCGGTCGAGCGCTGATGATCCGGCCCGGTGCGCACGTTCCACGTGGACGACGACCAGCAACCGCTCGCGCAACGATATTCCGATGACCGCCATCCGACCGATTCCTGACCTGTCATCGAGATAGACTGCGAACGGATCAGCGAAGACCGTCGCCGCCTCAGGAAACGACACACCATGCTTCCGGAGGTTGGACGCAGCCTTGTCTGAGGCCCATTCGAAGTCGCCTTCGACCACGGTTGGCATCGCATGAACTAGTATGGGCTATATCCCATGACCGAGTCAAGGCGCTGCGCTCACGTCGCACGTCCTCCGTGGCCGCTCAGTGCCGCTCATCTGCACCAGCCGTCGTCGACGTTCGGCTAACGCTGGCGCTCATGCGCGGCGCGCTTCTCGCCGTCGCCTGGAGCGGCTTGATCCTCATCAAGGCCTCCCCCTTGCCAACCGGGCGGGGTAAAAACCTACTGAGGCTCAGTCGTCGACGATCGCTGGTGCCGACTCGTGGTGCAGACCGCGGCTTCTGCACCCGCTGTGAAACAAAGTCAGCTCACCGTCCTCAGCGTGCACGCCGCGTGCGCTTCCCGCGAGAGCCCCCGCCGGAGCCCGTGACGCTACCGCTGCGTCTTCTTGACAGCGGAGGCCTTATAGGGGTTAGGCGTGTTACGCCACCTTCATTGGGTGGCCTGGTACCCGCGGTGGCGCCCCGCGGACCGTGTGCAGTCGATGGCAACGCCGACCACAAGCATCAGCGATCACCGCGTGGTTCGAAGCCGCAGGCGATCAGCAGGGCGTTCTCGACTTCCGGCCATCGAGACTCCGCCAATGTTGTCAGGACTGCACCGAGACGAGCACGCTGCGCGATGCCGACGTGGTCGAAATTCAGGGCACAACCAGCCGGCATGCCATCGCTGGGTGACAGGAGAACCTCGGTCGAAAGACCTCGGATCGTTCGTGTTGCAGGCACGGCGATGATTTCGTTCAGCGTACCGATCACCGCGTCTCGGGTGAGAAGAAGCACGGGCCGGCGCTTGTCGGGTGACGCAAACGTATACCAGCGGATCTCTCCGCGGCGCATCGATCAATACTCGTCCCAGCCCTCGCCTTCCCAGGCCAGAGGGTTGTCCGCAATCGAGAACTCTTCCTCTGCAGGTGGGGCAGCCTGATACGCGCGTGCGTCCTCGCGGCCGCCGCCCGAGGCGGCGTGCAACGCGAGCTTGGCGAGACGCAGTTGCTCGTCGTGTGGCAACTTGAGGAGCAACGGCCAAAGGTCCTGAGCAGTCAGCGGCATTTCCATATGCGCAGGATTGCATCCTTCCGTGGCGGCTGCAAACCGCGATCGGTAACGTTTGCTGTCATCTCCCGTCCATCTCAACGCTGGGCGGCAAGGCCCGTAGCGCCGCCAAGGAGCGATGATACAAGAACGACAAGATCGATTCCGACAAGATCACTGTCCTACTGCGCGGCGGCATACTGCCCATGGCCTGCGTCTATCCCGCCGCGATGCGTGCCACCCGTGACCTGTTGCGCCGGCGCTGCCACCTTCATGCACGAGCGCGCCTCCCCGAGCGGGGCACTAACTGGGACGGCCGCGTGCCAGAGCCCGCCTGCTTTGAATCGGCCGGCATGAGGGCACCGATGAGTTTCTAGGCAGCGCCGCGTGCTCCATCGCGTCGCCTCGTCCAGTCGGCACCAGCGATCCTCGACGACTGAGCCTCAATAGGTGTTTGGTGCATACCACAGCTTCTGCACCCGCTGTGAGACGAAGTCAGCTCACCCTCCTCAGCGTGCCCGCCGCGTCTGCTTCCCGCGAGCGCCCCCCGCCCCCGTGACGCTACCGCCGCGTCTTCTTGACAGAGGAGGCCTGTGTTAGGCGCGGACACGACGCACCTCGCCGCGTCGAACTGCTTTGAGGGCCTGCAACACTCGCGGCATGAGCGGACGCAGAATATCGACGTCGTTACGAGGAGCTATCATGACAACAACGCGCATCCCGATCGACCTTACGTTTTGCTGAAACTCCATGCGTCGATCGGTCGTTACCAACGCGTCAAACTCTCGAACAGCTCGACGTAGCAATTCACCGTTCTTAACGCCTGCCCAACGCATCTCGCCGACGGTCCGGACTGAGTGCCCGTGCAAGTCGCGCTTGAGTTGCCGCGGCACGCATTCGTCAAGCAGCACGCGCACCGCTCACCAGAAGTTCCTTCGCTTGCTCGAGTGCCGCAACTGCCTGCCTGCGACGGACCGTCGGAAAATCGTCAAGGAAGTCCTCCAGGGAGTGCTTTCCTTCCAAGTAATCGAACAATGCCCGAACCGGAACTCGGGTCCCCACGAACACCGGCGTGCCGCCAAGGATTTCGGGATCGCTGTGGACGACTTGCGTAGGACGTTTCATCCGACCTCCATGCCCGACTTAACCATACCACGGTGTCCGCGGTCGCGCCTAACGTCGTGCCACTCAGGCGCGGCGCGCTCTTCGCCGTCGCCTGGAACGGCGTGATCCTCATCAAGGCCTCCCCCTCGCCACGCCGGCGGGGTACGGTGGCTGCATCTCACAACGACCTCCCCACCGGGGAGAAGAGGAGGAGCCCCAGTGCGCCAAAGAGTCCGCCGGCAAGCGCCTGGGCAGCTCGGGCAAGAAGATCGGCAACGCGCATCTGAAGTGGGCGTTCTCCGAAGCGGCCGCGCTCTTCTTGCGCCAGAACGTGCCTTGACAGGCAACGCCACTTCGCCCGCCTTGAGCGCCGGCACGGCAAGGGCAAGGCGCTGAGCATCCTGGCCCACAAACTGGCGCGCGCCGTCTACCACATGCTCACGTGCCAACAGGTATTCAATCTGGCGCGATTCCTGGGCACGCCCTGAACTCGAGGGGAACGGGTGAGCCCGTCGCCTAACTGGCCCGCATCAGGCCGAGCCATCTCGATGCACCGCTTTGCTCTGCGGCGTGACCGCGTGCGTGCATCTGGGCCGCGTGCCTGGGAGCCCTGCGGCTTGATTGGACACCCGTTCCGCCCCGACATATATGACGCGGCGTCCCCCCGGGGACCCGGTGGCTGCCCCTCCGCCGAGCCGGGCACTAACTGGGACTGGCCGCATGCCAGAGCCCGCCTGCTTTGAATCGGCCGGTACGAGGGCACCGATGAGTTTCTAGGCAGCGCCGCGTGCTCCATCGCGTCGCCTCGTCCAGTCGGCACCAGCGATCATCGACGACTGAGCCTCAATAGGTGTTTGGTGCAGACCACAGCTTCCGCACCCGCTGTGAAACGAAGTCAGCTCACCGTCCTCAGCGTGCACGCCGCGTCCGCTTCCCGCGAGAGCCCCCGCCCCCGTGGCGCTACCGCCGCGTCTTCTTGACAACGGAGGCCTTATAGGTGTTGGCCTCTCCGACGCTGCCACTCTGCTGGATCGCGACTGGCATGCAGCACTGCAACGACGACAACGACTTCGCCTTCGATGGCGAAGTAGACTGCGTACGGAAAACGCCGGAGAAGGGCGCGCCGGATGCCGCCGCGTAGCTCCTGGTACTTGTGCGGGCCATCAGCGATGCGGTTGTAGGCCGCGCGAAGCTCATCGAGGAACTCCAACCCAAGCCCTGGTCGTTCGCTCTCGTACCATTCGAACGCCGCCTCTACATCGGCATCGGCGGGCGGCTCCGAGATCAACCGATACTCGGTCACCGCGGCTTCTTGGCCAGGCGGTCGAGGACTTCGTACGCCGAGTGAGCACGTGTCGAATCGCGGCGGTACTCCGCAAGTCGTTCCTCCGCGACTTGCAGGTGGCTTTCCGGAACCGGGAGATCTCCGGGCTTCTCGGCAATACGATCCCAGAGCGCTTGCAGGTATCGCACCTGCTCGGCCTTGGTAAGTTCCGCGAACCCCGGTGGCTCAGAGATCGCCGTGTGCGCCATGCTTCTCACCTCGTTCCAAGAATACCGCAAGCATGATGAAGCTGCCAACGGTGGAGGCTAACGGTTTGCGCATGAGCGGCCGGCGCAGCGACGCTCGCGAATGGCAATGACGTTCAAGCCCGGCCGCCCGATGCGCGTGTTAGCCCAGCAGCTTGTCATAATCAGCGTGCGTGCCGATCCAGAACCACACTATCCCGTCCGCGAGGCCGTGCGCATCGATGCCGACGACGCGGTGGTGCAGACCAACACGCGCGGACCAGAAGCGTCGTACCTTCTTCAGTTGAAGCGACGGGTGCCGCGGGTCGGCCTTCAGCAGCTTGTACTTCTCGTCCGCGAGTTCCTGAACGTCCTTCGGCAAGGTTCGGCAACACGTCCAAAATTCCGGCGACGCGAAGTGCTGTCAAAACTCAGTGCACTTCCCGGCCTTGAAGGCCTCCTGTGCAGCGTCGGCCAGTCGATCGAACTTCCCCGCCTGCACGTCTTCTTCGATCTGTCGATCCCACGCCGCCGCGTCGAACTCGTGGAACCACTTGCGAAACGCCGCCAGTTCCTGGACCGACAGCGATTGCACTTCGCGCTCGGCCGTTTCGACTCTGCTCATCTGGAGAACCTCCAATGCTGCACCATATCACTCCTCGCCAGGCCGGGCTAACGTAAAAGGGTTTTTCCGTCATCCGGCGTGACGCGGCGTTGCGCGAGATGGTGTGATGGTTGCCGCCGGATGGCGGAAAGGCCTGCCTGCGCCGCGGCTTCGGCAGGCAGGCCCCGTTGAACTGAACCGCTGATCACCGACGGTGCTCCCCACGGGTTATGGGGCTTGTAAGGCGATTAGGGGTTCGAGGGCAAGCGCGCGGGGTGCTCGAAGGCAGGGGCGATCGGGCGCATAGAGGCGACATCGGGCAGGGCGCCCGCAGA
>JACQVA010000229.1 GCA_016210005.1 Deltaproteobacteria bacterium
AAATGGAGTAGTAAGCAACCGCCGGATGGCGGCCGGCAAGGAGCGAAGTGGGGAACGGTAGACTTCACAGCGACGGCGCAGCAGCGTTGAGCGTAGGACGGGAGCGCCCCCCGCTCTCACCTCCGGCATCCGCGATAACCGCGCCCGCGGTCTGGTCGCCGACTTCCTCAGGAGCCACATCGCTGCCGACTCGCACATGTCGGTGGTGTCCGCCTTCTTCACCATCCACGCCTACGATGCCCTCAGGCAGCACCTCGACCGCATCGAGCACATGGACTTCCTCTTCGGCGAACCCCGGTTCGTCCGCTCACTCGACCCGGACAAGACGGAGAAGAAGGCTTTCATCATCGACGCGGCCGGCCTGAAACTCGCCAACACCCTCCAGCAGAAGCGCGTCGCCCGCGAGTGCGCCGACTGGATCCGCGACAAGGTCTCCGTGAGATCGGTGAAGCAGGCGAGCTTTCTCCACGGCAAGATGTACCACATCACCAACGGCGGCGTCGCGCACGCGATCCTCGGCAGCTCCAACTTCACCACGAAGGGTCTCGGGCTATCCGCCGGCGACAGCAATATCGAGCTCAACCTCATCGTCGACAGCGACCGCGACCGGGCCGATCTCAAGGCCTGGTTCGAGGCGCTCTGGAATGACGCCGACCTCGTTGAGGATGTGAAGGACGAGGTCCTCCAGTACCTCGACCAGCTCTACCAGAATCACAGCCCGGAATTCATCTACTACAAGACCCTGTTCCATATCTTTGATCGCTACCTCAGCGACGAACGGAAGACCGAAGGCGACATCGCGCGAACCAGTCTCTTCGATACGCGCATCTGGAGGGCGCTGTTCGAGTTCCAACGCGACGGCGTTCGCGGCGCGATCAACAAGATTTTCGCGCACTGTGGCGAATGCGGCAGTTCTTCGCGGCCTACTCCAAGCCTGCGGTTCTGGAACACCTCGCTCCAGAACTGGCGACCGGCGTGAAGTGCCGAGCGCGGAAGGCCGCGGCGCCAATTCTGGAGCAGGATGTTCCAGAATTATGAGCGCCGCGCATAACCAAGAACCTTGCGCCGCGATGGACCGAGGGCCACTCCCGACGATGAAATGACGCTATGCCCCGCACCCCGCCGCGACTGCTGATCGAAGAGTGGCTGCACGCAAGGCTGTGGGACCCGGCACTCAGGCAGACGTGACCGCAGGCGGATGGGGGCGCGAGTTGCAAACCGCCCCCGTTCGGCTCTATGTCGGTGCCCCACGCGCGAGATCCACAGTGCGTCGGCGCGACCGATGAGCGTCTTTGACCTCCACGCCAACGTCCTCAGCGACTACCAGGACTACGTCCGCTCGTTCTTCACGATCGCGGGCGACCGGGCGCGCGCGTTCGTCGATCAGGCACTTACGGATGAGGCGCGGCTCTGGCCGCCGCCCCAGCACGGTGCCCCCTGCCTCAATGAGAGCCAGCGTCACCAATGACCTTCACGCCATACCACGCCAAGTATTTCGCTCATGACCTTACCCGGCGGGCCAGTGGCGGACTCGACCGGCTGTCCATGTCGCTGTTCGACGCGGCCGTCGATCTCAACCCGCATCAGATCGAGGCAGCGTTGTTCGCTCTCGAATCGCCACTTTCCAAGGGCGTAGTCCTGGCCGACGAGGTCGGCCTCGGAAAGACGATCGAGGCGGGCATCGTGCTGTGCCAGTTTTGGGCGGAACGTAAGCATCGGCTGCTAGTGCTTTGCCCTGCATCGCTGCGCAAACAATGGGCGCTGGAAATGGAGGAAAAGTTCAACCTGCCCACGCTGGTGCTTGACGCCAAGGCCTATCGCGAGGCGCAACGGAGCGGACGCGCGCCTTTGACCGAGAAGGCCGTGCTCATCATGTCCTTCAACTACGCGAACGCCCTGCGAGACGAGGTGAAGGCAATTGCCTGGGACCTCGTCGTCATTGACGAAGCCCACAAGCTCCGTAACGCCTACCGGCCGAGCAATAAGGTCGGCCAGGGCATCCGCTGGGCTACCGAGGATTGCCGCAAGCTCCTGCTGACCGCTACGCCGCTGCAGAACTCGCTGCTGGAGCTGTATGGCCTCTCGACCTTGATCGACGAGCACCTGTTTGGGGATCTCAACGCCTTCCGCGCCCAGTACGCCAGCGCCGGCAGCAGCATCACTGACCTGCGCCAGCGCCTCTCGGGATTCTGCAAGCGCACGCTGCGCAACCAGGTCACCGAATACATCAGTTACACCGAGCGGCGGGCCATCACGCGACCGTTCACGCCGAGCAACGACGAGCATGCGCTCTACGAGGCGGTGTCAGGATTCCTGCAGCGCCCCGACAGCTACGCGCTCCCGCAACGCCAGCGTCACCTGACCGCCCTCATCTTGCGCAAGCTGCTGGCGTCGTCTTCGCTAGCCATCGCCGCCACGCTCGACACACTCAAGGCCCGACTGGAGGGTCTTCGTGACGAGCAGGCACGGAACGATCCCGATCTCGCCGAGCGCCTGATCGAAGCGGAAGAGATCGAAGACGACCTGCTTGACGAGATCCTCGCGGACGACGTCGAGGCCGGCGCATCCGAGTCCGCGCCCGTCGCCATCGACCGGCAGAAGCTGCGCGAGGAGATCGACATTCTGCAGCGACTCGCCACCTGGGCGCGTGGCATCGGCATCGACACCAAGACGCACACGTTGCTCAAGGCGCTGGACATCGGCTTCGAGCAGATGTCCGCGACGGGCGCGGCGCGCAAGGCGTTGATCTTTACCGAGTCGCGCCGCACCCAGGATTACCTGAAGGCCTTCCTCGAATCCCACGGCTACGGCGGCCAGGTGGTGGTCTTCAACGGCACCAACGGCGGGCCGGAAGCGACCGTGATCTACGAGCGCTGGGTCGAGAAGAACCGGGATACCGGCCGTTCTTCGGGCTCGCGCGCTGTTGATGTGCGCACCGCGCTCATCGAGCACTTCCGCGACGAAGCGGCGATCCTGCTCGGCACCGAGGCGGCGGCCGAAGGCATTAACCTGCAGTTCTGCTCGTTGGTCATCAATTACGACCTGCCGTGGAACCCGCAGCGCATCGAGCAACGCATCGGCCGCTGCCACCGCTATGGGCAAAGGCACGACGTAGTGGTCATCAATTTCCTGAACGAACGCAACGAGGCCGATCGCCGTGTCCTTGAGCTGCTGGGCGAGAAGTTCAGCCTCTTCAGCGGCGTCTTCGGTGCCTCCGACGAGGTGCTTGGGAGCATCGAGTCCGGCGTCGACTTCGAGAAGCGCATCCTCGCCATCTACCAAGAGTGCCGCACGCCCGAGGAGATCGATGCCGCGTTTCGTACACTGCAAGCGGAGATGGACGAGAGCATCCGCACCCGGATGGACGATACGCGCCGGAAGCTGTTCGAGCACTTCGACGAGGACGTGCATCAGCGCCTCCGACTTCAACTCGTTGATGCGAAAGCCCAGGTCGATCGGGTCGGCCAGCGGTTCTGGTCGCTGACCCGCTTCATGCTCGACGGCCGCGCCTGCTTCGACGACGGCGCGCTGGCCTTCGACCTCAACCGACCGCCCCGCGAAGAGATCGCGACGGGCCGCTACCACCTGATCTCGAAGTCGCATCCGCGCGCTGACGAAGGCGGTGGCGAGGAGCGCAGCCAGTTTCTGTACCGCATCTCTCACCCGCTGGGCGAGTACGTCGTGGACGCCGCGAAAGCCCTGGAGACGCCTCCGGCGCAGATTGTTTTCGACGTGTCGCAGCATCCGACCCGCATCCACGCGGTCGAAGCGCTCCGCGGCAAGAGCGGCTTTCTCACGCTCACGCGCTTCGTGGTCGATTCGTACGAGCGCGAAGAGTACCTGCTCTTCTCCGGATTCGATGAGAGCGGCGCGTCGCTCGACCAGGAGACGATGGAGGAGCTCTTCGGCTGTTCGGGGCGGGTGGAGGGCGCCGACGCGATCCCGGCCGCCGTGCACCAACGCCTCCCCGCCGAGGCGGAGCGTCACGCGAAGGCCACCCTGAGCCGCTCGCTGGAGCAGAACAGCGTCCACTTCAACCAGGCGCGCGAGAAGCTGGAGAAGTGGGCCGACGACATGGTGCTGTCAGCCGAGAAGGCGCTCGCCGATACCAAGGAGCAGATCAAGGCGTTGCGACGACAAGCGCGGCAGGCGGTGACGCTGGAAGAGCAGCATGAGATTCAAGAGAAGATTCAGAAGC
This sequence comes from Deltaproteobacteria bacterium, assembly GCA_016210005.1. Lineage (NCBI taxonomy): Bacteria > Pseudomonadati > Myxococcota > Myxococcia > Deltaproteobacteria bacterium. The sequence goes on from JACQVA010000229.1 coordinate 4,199, forward strand.
TGGAGCGCCAGCAACGCCGGCAGCGCCAGGAGATCTTCAAGGTCGAAGACGAGATTATGGAGAAGCGTGACGGCCTGATCGAATCGCTGGAACGCCGCTTGGCCCAGAAGACAGAAACCGAACGCCTCTTCACGATCCGATGGACGGTGGAATGATGCGGTTGCACGGCAGGGGCACGTCGCCGCATCGGGGGGCGTCATCCGGTAGGGGCACGTTGCAACGTGCCCCTACCGGGGTGGTGGCGGCGGATGATTCGGCCACGGTGGATTGGTTCTGGCCATGACCCGATTCGACCCTGACACGCATCACCGCCGTTCGATCCGCCTGCGGGGTTATGACTACGCGCAGGCAGGTTTGTATTTCGTGACGGTCTGCACGCAGGATCGTGTTTGTCTGTTTGGCGACGTGATCGACGGGAAAATACGGTTGAACGAATTCGGGCACATCGCGGCCGAGGAATGGGCGCGCACCGCCGACATACGCCGCAACGTGACCGTGGACGCATTCGTCGTCATGCCCAATCATGTCCACGGAATTATCGCGATCGACGGTGGGGACACGCCTGGTAGGGGCACGTTGGGGGTAGGGGCACGTTGCAACGTGCCCCTACGGCCGGATGATCATCCGCCCGCCCCGGATACGGGCACGCCCGATGGGGGCCCATTTTCGGGTGCGGGCACGTTGCGACGTGCCCCAACGACCGAACGATTCGGTAAACCTACATCGAATTCCATCCCCACGATCGTTCGCCTTTTCAAATCCGCCACCACGAAACGCATCAACGCGCTGCGCGGTATGCCGGGTGTCCCCGTCTGGCAACGCAACTACTACGAACACGTCATTCGGGACGACGCGTCTCTTCACCGCATCCGGCAATACATCGTCGAAAACCCCGCCCGATGGCACGAGGACGCGGAGAATCCGGCACGCGAGGTACGGCCGCGGGTGGGGGCAGGTTGCAACGTGCCCCAACGGCGGAATCCCCCAGGCGAGAAGACATCATGACCCAGAGATTCGAGAAGCTGAAAACTCTGCTCAAGGAGCTGTTCCAGCTCGACCAGCCCGACCTGGACTTCGGTCTCTATCGCATCATGCATGCGAAAGCGGCGGAGGTGACGCAGTTCCTCGACAAGGACCTGCTGCCTCAGGTGCGCAAGGCGTTCGAGCAATACCAGCCGGCCGATAAGGCGGAGCTGGAGAAGGATTTGGCCAAGGCGATCGAGCAGGCGCAGGCGCTCGGCGCCGATCCGGAAACGTTGCCGAAGGTGAAGGATCTGCGCCGGAAGCTCGCAGAGGACGCCGTGGATATCGGCGGCCTGGAGGACGAAGTCTACGATCACCTTTTCAGCTTCTTCCGGCGCTATTACTCGGAGGGCGATTTCCTGGCGAAGCGCGTCTACAAGCCCGGCGTCTACGCCATCCCCTACGAGGGCGAGGAGGTGAAGCTCCACTGGGCCAACCGCGACCAGTACTACATCAAGACCAGCGAGTACCTGCGCGATTACGCCTTCCGTCTGCGGCCGGAGAATGAGGCCAACCCGATGCGCGTGCACTTTCGGCTGGTCGACGCCGCCGAGGGCGAGCATGGGAACGTCAAAGCCGCGGAGGGCAAGGACCGCGTCTTCATTTTGGCAGCCGAGGATTGTGTCGCCCAGGAAAACGACGACCTGGTGATCCGTTTCGAATACCGCCCCGCGACGCTGGCGGATTGGCACCCCGCGCCCGGTAGGGGCACGTTGGGTAGGGGCACGTTGCAACGTGCCCCTGCGACGACCGATCCGGGTACGGGCACCGATTTGGGTACGGGCACGTTGGGTACGGGCACGTTGCAACGTGCCCCAACGACGACCGATCCGGGTACGGGCATCGATCCGGGTACGGGCACCGATTTGGGTACGGGCATCGATTTGGGTAGGGGCACGTTGCGACGTGCCCCTACGGCGGAATCCCATTCACCAACGTCTGCGGACCAGCGCGAGGCCAAGACCAAACCACCCGCGCAGAAAGACCTGATCGCGATTGCCGCGACGCGCGTGCTGGCCGTGGCCGACGCGTCACTCGCCGCATGGATCGCCGAACTGGGCAAGCCGCACACCCTCTCGAGCGGCGAGAAGGCCGACTACAGCCGTCTCGAAGCCCACCTGCGCCGCTACACCGCCCGCAACACCTTCGACTACTTCATCCACAAGGACCTGGGCGGCTTCCTGCGCCGGGAGCTGGACTTCTACATCAAGAACGAGGTCATGCACCTCGACGACATCGAGAACGAGACGGCGCCGCGCGTCGAGCAGTACCTGTCCAAGATCAAGGTCATCCGCCGCATCGCCGGCAAGATCATCGACTTCCTTGCGCAGCTCGAAGATTTCCAGAAGAAGCTCTGGCTCAAAAAGAAGTTCGTGGTCGAGACCAACTACTGCATCACACTCGACCGCATCCCAGAAGAGTTCTACCCCGAGATTGCCGCCAATGACGCCCAGCGGAAGGAGTGGGTGCGGCTCTTCGCGATCGACGAGATCAAAGGCGACTTGGCGACGCCGGGGTACAAAGTACCGCTCACTGTGGCGTTTCTGAAGGGGCATCCGACACTGGTGCTGGATACGCGGCACTTCGACGCCGACTTCACCGCGCGGCTACTACAGGCGATAGGCGACGTGCGCGAGCAAACGGATGGGATGCTGGTGCGCAGCGAGAACTTCCAGGCGCTCTCGTTGGCCCAGGCGCGCTACGGGGAGCAGGTGAAATGCATCTACATTGACCCACCATACAATACCGACGCATCGGCGATCCTCTACAAGAACGATTACAAACACTCGTCCTGGATGAGCCTCATCGAGAACAGACTGGCTCTGACAGGAAGGCTGCTCGGGACCACCGGTGTGATCTGTTTTGCAGTCGATGACGAAGAGGTTTCGGAGGCTCGGCACGTGCTGGCGCAGTTCTTTCCCAAAGAGGTCGGGATCGCGGTTGTGCGATCAAACCCGCAGAGTCGAAAGGCCAAGGGGACATTTTCGCCTGCGCACGAGTATGCCCTGTTTTACGGTAGGTCATCCACGTCGACGCCGGGCAGCTTGGAACTTACCGAGAAGCGCATGGCCCGATATCCCAAGCAAGACGAGAAGGGCCGTTTTGCCTGGATGAACTTCATTCGGACCGGGACCAACGACAGGAGGGCCGATCGCCCGAAGCTCTACTACCCGATCTTGGTGGCTCACGACAACACACTGAGGATTCCGAATATGACGTGGTCGAGCGAGCTCGGAGAGTATGGCGAGTACGTGCTCAATGAGCCGATCAGGGAGAATGAGGTGGCTGTCTTCCCGGTAGTGGATACCGACGAAGGTCAGATCGAGAAAAGGTGGCATAGAGGACACGGGAGGGTCACGGAGGAGCCCGACGAGTACCGGGCACGCAGAGACCCTGACGGGCATGTCAGTATCGACTTCAAGACCCGCATGGATGAAAGCTCGACTCCTGTGACATGGTGGGACAGCAAGGAGTATGCTTCGGCCAACTACGGCGCCGTTGAGCTGAAGGCCCTGTTTGGAGCTAAGCCATTCGACTTTCCCAAAGCATTGGGTCTCGTAGCGGACTGTCTGAGGGCAGCAAACGCAAACGCCGACTCCATCGTCTTGGACTACTTCGCAGGCTCCGGCACGACTGGGCACGCGGTCCTTAACCTGAACCGTGAGGACGGTGGGCGGCGCAAGTTCATCCTCGTGGAGATGGGCGACTACTTCGACACGGTTCTCCTGCCACGCATCAAGAAGGTCACCTTTACGCCCGAGTGGAAGGACGGCAAGCCGAAGCGCCTGGCGACCAAGGAGGAAGCAGAACGCAGCCCGCGCATCGTCAAGATCATCCGCCTCGAATCCTACGAAGACGCCTTGAACAACCTGGAGACGCGCCGCACCGATACGCAGAGGAGCCTTTTGGAAGCGCCCGGAGCGCGTGGCGCAGACGGGCTGAAGGAGCAATACCTGCTGCGCTACATGCTCGACGTCGAGACGCGCGGCAGCCAGTCGCTGCTCAACGTGCAGGCGTTCAAGGACCCGACCGCCTACAAGCTGAAGGTGAAGCGCCCGGGCAGCGACGAGAGCCGCGAGGTCAGCGTCGATCTGCTGGAGACGTTCAATTACCTGAATTACCTGATCGGCTTGACGGTGCAGCACATCGCCGCGCCACAGACGTTCAGCGCAAGCTTCAAGCGCGACGACGATCCCGACTTGCCTGCGGACGCACCGCGCCGCTTGCTCCTTGATGGACGCTTGAAAGAGATATCCCCTCACCCCACCCCTCTCCCCGCAAGCGGGGCGAGGGAGGAAAAGGTGTGGTGGTTCCGCACCGTGACGGGTACGACGCCGGACGGCAGGCGGACGCTGATCATGTGGCGCAAGCTCACGGGCGACCCGGAGCAGGACAACCTGGTCCTCGACGCCTGGTTCACCAAGCAGGGCTACTCGACGAAGGACTACGAGTTCCACCTCATCTACGTGAACGGCGACAACAACCTGGAGAACCTCAAGCAGCCGGACGATACCTGGAAGGTGCGCATGATCGAGGAGGATTTTCACCGGTTGATGTTCGATACGGAGGGCGTGTGAGCAGGTCGCTCAACAAGGCGGTGCCGACCGCCCGCGGCACCGCCGCGCTCTACCGCGAGGTGCGCGCGGTCTTGGAGCAGGCACGCGGCTCAGCCTATCGCGCCGTCAACGTCGCGATGGTGCATGCTTACTGGAATGTCGGGCGGCTTATCGTCGAGCACGAACAAGCCGGACTGAAGCGCGCCGCGTATGGTGAGGCGGTGCTCGAAGAGCTGTCACGTCGGCTCACCACCGACTTCGGTCGCGGGTTTGCGGTAACCAATCTTCGGTACATGCGGCAGTTTTATCTTGCCTTCCCAATTCATCACGCACTGCGTGATGAATTGGGGGCGCTGGCAAAACGGAACGCACTGCGTTCAGAATTGCCCGCCTCCGAGATGCGCGCCGCAGCGCGTCTCGAATCTCCAAATCGTCACGCGCTGCGTGACGATTCCGCTGCTCCCCCAACAACGCTCCGGCCGGAGCTTTCCTGGACGCACTACCGCTTGCTCCTGGGGGTGGAGGACCCCAAGGCGCGCGAATGGTACATGCACGAGGCTGCCGATCAGCACTGGTCGACCCGCCAGCTCGATCGCCAGATCGGGGTACTCTACTACGAGCGCCTGCTGGCCAGTCGCAAGAAGGCGCCGGTACGCCGCGAGGCGGCCGCCAAGCTCGCTGCCGTGGAACCGGAGCAGTTCATCCGCGACCCGTACGTGCTCGAATTCCTCGATCTGAAAGACTACCCGGCGCTGCGCGAATCGGCCGTGGAACAAGCGATCATCGACAACCTGCAGGCGTTCCTCTTGGAACTGGGCAAGGGCTTCTCGTTCGTCGCCCGGCAGAGGCGCATGCGCTTCGAAGACGAGGACTTTTACGTCGACCTCGTCTTCTACAACTACCTGCTCAAGTGCTTCGTGTTGATCGATCTCAAGGTCGGCAAGCTGACGCACCAGGACATCGGCCAGATGGACAGCTACGTGCGCGTGTTCGATGCCCACGCGCGGCCCAAAGGCGACAACCCAACCATCGGGCTGATCCTGTGTTCGAAGAAGAATGAAGCGGTTGCCAGGTACTCGGTGCTGAGCGAGGGGAAGCAGATCTTCGCGGCCAGGTACGTGAAGGTTCTGCCTAGCGAGGCACAACTGGCGCGCGAGATCGAGCGCGAGCGGCGGCTGATCGACGCACAACGCGCTGGGAAGGAGGCCCGCTGATGCCGCGCGGACGTTCCCGCGCGAATCAGGCCAGTGCAGCGCCGGCGGCGCCCGCCCCGCGTGGGCGCCGAGCGAACAACCGGCCGCAGCTGCCGTTCGCCTACAAGCTGGTGCTCAACCAGTGGCTGCTCGGCCTGTTTGGGACCGAGCGCTTCGAGCAGCTCGCCGAGCATCTGCGCGACGAGAGCCTGGAAGGGCTCGACGAGAACAACGTCCACCGCTTCCACCACGCGCTGGCGGCGCATTTCCCGGATCTCGAACCACTGCCGCCGGCACTGCTGCTCGAATACGATCAGAACATCGTGCGCATCACGCAGCGGCTCAATGATCGCCGCCTCACCCGTAGCCAGGCACCGGTCGTCTGGAAGTATTTCCAGTACCTGATGCTGCTGTTCACCGAGATTTACCTCGACCGCTACTTCCGCGACCCGCGCGCGCTGCTTGCCGCACTGAACGAGCGGATCGCGGCGTTCAACAACAGCAAGCCGGACACCGATCGGATCGCCCCCTTCGACGAGACGGCCGATGCCTGGCCGCAGCTCAACAAGCTTGCGTACTGGAGCGCCACCGGCTCGGGCAAGACGCTGGTCATGCACGCGAACATCCTCCAGTACCAGCACTACCTGGGCACACACGGCCGGCGGCGTGAGCTGAACCGCATCATTCTCCTCACCCCCAATGAAGGACTCTCCCAGCAGCACCTGCGCGAGTTCGAGGCGGCGGGCATGTCGGCAGAGCTGTTCAACAAGGACGGGCGCGGACTCTTCGCCGGGCAGTCGGTCGAGATCATCGATATCCACAAGCTCAAGGACGAGATGGGCGACAAGACCGTCGCCGTGGACGCGTTCGAAGGCAACAATCTCGTGCTCATCGACGAGGGCCACCGCGGCGCGAGTAGCGGCGAGGAAGGCGCGTGGATGCGCTTCCGCAACGCGCTCTGCGAGAAGGGCTTCTCCTTCGAATACTCGGCCACCTTCGGGCAAGCGGTGAAAGGCGACACCGCACTTACCAACCTCTACGCCAAGAGCATCCTGTTCGATTACTCCTACCGCTACTTCTACCGGGATGGGTTTGGAAAGGACTACCAGATCCTCAACCTGGACGAGGACACGCAAGCGAACCACCTGGAGCTGTATCTGACCGCCTGCCTGTTGGCCTTCTTCCAGCAACAGCGGCTCCACCGTGAGCACGCGGCGAGCTTCCGGCCGTTCAACATCGAGAAGCCGTTGTGGATCTTCGTCGGCGGCAGCGTGACCGCGACGCTGGCGAAGAAGGACGCCTCGGACATTGTCGAGATCCTCCAGTTCCTGGCGCGCTTCGTTGCGGATCGCACTGGAAGCATCGAGCGCATCGGCCGGGTGCTCGACCAAGGCTTGGTCACGGCGACGGGCAGGAACCTCTTCGCTGGCCGCTTCGCATATCTCAACACCAGCCACCTGACGCCGGCACAGGTGTTCGATGAGGCGCTGGCGACGCTGTTCAACGCGCCCGGTGGCGGACTCCTGTACGTCGAGAACCTCAAGGGTGCGACCGGTGAAATCGCGCTGCGGCTGGGCGCCGAGAATGAGCCCTTTGGGGTGATCAACGTCGGCGACGACGCCAAGCTGGTGAAGTTGTGCGAGGAGAACGGACTGCAAACCGGAGACCGAGAGTTCTCGGGTTCGCTGTTTCACGAGATCAACCAGCCCGGCTCCACGGTCAATGTTCTCATCGGCTCGAAGAAGTTCACCGAGGGGTGGAGCAGTTGGCGGGTGAGCACCATGGGCCTCATGAACGTCGGCAAGGGGGAAGGTGCGCAGATCATCCAACTCTTCGGGCGCGGCGTCCGCCTCAAGGGGCATGGCATGAGTCTGAAGCGCAGCACCAAGGCGCAGCTCCCCGACGACATCGTCCGCCCGAAGCATATCGGCGCATTGGAGACGCTTGGCATCTTCGGCATTCACGCCGACTACATGGCGCAGTTCCGTGACTTCCTCGAAGAGGAGGGGCTGCCATCGAACGAGGACCAGATCGAGATCCTGTTGCCGGTGATCAAGAATCTGGGCACAAAGCAGCTCAAGACGGTTCGGCTCAAGAAGACGATCAATGGCGTGAGCACCGAGTTCGGCGACGCCTTCAAACGGCTCGGGCCGATCTCGACGCTGCGGAAGCCGGACCCCGACCGTGAACCGGCGACCGACTACCTACAGCGGAACCAGGTTGTCGTGAACTGGTATCCGAAGATCCAGGCGATGAAGTCACGCGGCGTACTGGGCGGAGACGAAGACGCCCGACCTGAGCAAGGGTGGCTTTCGGAACAGCACGTGGCGTTCTTGGACATCGACCGGCTGTACTTCGATCTGCAGCAGTTCAAGGCGGAGCGGGCGTGGCACAACCTGAACCTACCCCAGGACTGCATCCAATCACTGCTGGCGGATCAGAGCTGGTATCGCCTGTTGATCCCCAATGAGGAGCTGGCGTTCGATTCCTTCGAGAAAGTGCGCCTGTGGGAGGAAATCGCTCTCTCGCTCCTCAAGAAATACGTGGAACGGTACTACACGTTCCGCAAACGCGAGTGGGAACTGCCCCATCTGGAGTATCAGTACCTGACGGAGGACGACCCGAACTTCCAGGGCGTGAAGGAAGAGGAGGGGTATTACCGCATCTTGATCGAGCAGTCGGAGGTGGAGATCGTCGAGAAGCTCCAGGAGTTGAAAGCCCACATCGAAGCCGGTGATCTGCGCCCGTGGGAGTTCCGCGGCATGAAGGCCATCTGGTTCGGGCGGCACCTCTACGAGCCGCTGCTGTACTTGGACCAGAAGATCGTCGAGATCAGCCCGGCGCCACTCAATCGGGGTGAGCGTCAGTTCATCGAAGACCTCAAGGCCTTTCACGACAACGCTGGCGGCTTCTTCGACGGCAAGGAACTCTACCTGCTGCGGAACCTGAGCAAGGGGCGGGGCGTGGGGTTCTTTGAAGCCGGCAACTTTCACCCGGACTTCATCGTGTGGGTATTGGTCGGAGGCCGCCAGCACGTGATCTTCGTAGATCCCAAGGGCGTTCGGAATCTCGGCGCAACCGATCCGAAGATCCAATTTCACCAGACCATCAAGGAAATCGAGCAACGCCTCGGCGATGCGAACGTGCGCTTGGACTCGTTCATCGTATCGAACACACCATCGCACACCATGAGAAAGCTCTGGGGCATGGACAAGGCAGCGATGCAGGCGCGGCACATCGTGTTCCAGCAGGAAGACAAGGACTCGTATGTCCAGATGGTTCTGGCTCAGGTGGTTGATGGCTGAGCCCTCGTTGCCTGGATCGCGATTGCCCAGCACCGACGCCGACATCGCCCACCTCCGCGAGCTGCACGCCGCAACGGACCGCACCATTCTCGCCTGTTACGGCGTGTCCTTCCGGTGAGCATGCATGCGCGCTGACGTCGCGTTCGACTAACCTCCCCGGCCATCTCGACGAGAGGAGGATGGTCGAATGGCAAGGGAGAACAGCGCAACGCAGGGACTGGCACGACTGAGTGAGCTGCGGCG
>JACQVA010000230.1 GCA_016210005.1 Deltaproteobacteria bacterium
GCCAGGCACCAAGGCTCTCTGGATCGGGCTGCCACGCATGGACGACATCGCCGAGTTCTTCAAAGTCTTTGCCAAGCTTGCTGAAGGACCCTAACATCTCACGTCACCGTGTCCAGCGAACACTTCTCGGGCAGGATCAGAGCTAAGGCGGGCCGCGAGTTCGGCCAGCAGCAGCGCCTCGCCGCGGCAGTGGCGCTGCCAGTCGCCCAGGTGCACACTTTCATCTTCGCTGTGGATGCGCGAACCGGGATCACCCGGGCCGATCAGCAGCGCCGGGGCGCCGAAAGCGGCGGCGAACGGGCCGACAAACGGGATCGAGCCGCCGACGCCCATGTACACCGGCGCCACCCCGAAGGCGGCGCTCAAGGCCGCTTCCGCCGCCGCGAATGCCGGCCCGCCCGGTTCGCACACCCACGCCGGTGCCGAGTCGGCACCGGGAGTTATCTCGACGGTCAGTCCCCAGGGTGTAACGGCTCGCAAGTGGTCGGCCAGGCGCTGCTGGCAGCGCTGCGGGTCCTGCCCGGGCGCCAGCCGCAGGCTGACACGCGCCGCAGCTTCCGCCAGCACCTGGTTCGAGGAGCCGGCAATCGGGTGGGCGTCGAGTCCGATAATGCTTATGGCCGGCTGCATCCACAGGCGCTCGAAGAGCGAGTGGGCGGGATCGCCGACCAGCTGGGCGTCGCCGATAACGCCAGCCGAGCGGCGAAAAGCGCTTTCATCGAGCGCTAGTGCGGCCAAGCGCGCCCGCTCGGCCGCACTCGGCGGGCGCACATCGTCGGCCAAGCCGGGCACCGCAATGGCACCACGATCGTCCACCAGCGTGGCCAGCATCTTCGACAGCGCCAGCACCGGGTCGGGCAGGGCGCCACCGAACATGCCGCTGTGCTGCGGGGCTCGCAGGGCCCGCACCCGGACGGCGAGATCAGTGAGGCCGCGCAGCATGTACGTCAGCGCCGGCCGGCCAACGGCCCAGTTGCCGGCATCGGCCAGCACGATCACGTCGGCGCGCAGCTCGGCCGCGTAGCGATCGAGAAACGCCCGCAAATGGCCGCAGCCGATTTCCTCCTCGCCCTCGATGAGCACCTTGACGTTGCAGGGTAGCTTGCCGGTTGCGCCCAGCCAGCCGTCGATGGCGGCGGCGTGCATTACGGCGCCGCCTTTGTCGTCGGCGCTGCCGCGGCCGTAAAGGCGGCCGTTGCGCTCAACCGGCTCGAACGGATCGGCACTCCAGCGTTCGCGATGCCCGGGCGGTTGCACGTCGTGGTGGGCGTAAAACAACACCGTTGGTGCGCCGGCCGCACCCAGCCACTCGGCGGCAACGTAGGGGTGGCTATCGCCGACTTCGAGCAGGCGAACGTTGTGCAAACCTGCACCTGCGAGCATGGTCGCGACCGCCTCTGCCGAGCGGCGGACTTCGCTGGGCGCAAACCCGCCTGCGCTCACGCTCGGAATGCGGATCAGGGATTCCAGCGCCGCACGGTGGCGCGGCAGGTGCTCGTCGATGCGCGCCAGTACGCGCGCGATGGTGGCCGCATCAGTCATCGCCGCGGACGCTACTGCCCTGCCGCCGGGGCGTCAAGGTGCGCCGTTGCCGTCCGGCCCGGCGCCGCGTCACCCGCACCCGTTGCCGACCGCGCCAGGGTGTATTAAGTGCTACGTGTGTCTGAGACCGCGATGTCAGCTACTTCCGCCCACCGCTCCGGCTATGTCGCCATCGTCGGCCGCCCGAACGTCGGCAAGTCGACGCTGCTCAATGCCGTGCTCGGGCGCAAGGTCGCGGCGGTGACCCCCAAGCCGCAAACCACCCGCACCCGTATCCTCGGCATCAAGACCTTGGCGCAGGCGCAGATCCTGTTCATCGATACGCCCGGCCTGCATCAACCGCGCGGGTTGCTCAACGAGCGCATGGTGGAGGTGGCCCGCCGTGCCCTGAGCGATGCCGACGCGGTGGTGTGGCTCGTCGATGGCGCTGCCGGCCTGCAGCCCGCTGATCGCCACGCGCTGCGGCTGGCGCAGGCCAGTGCCAAACCGCTGTGCGCGGTGGTCACCAAGATCGATCTGGTGCCCAAGGATGGATTGCTCGTGCTGCTCGATGAGGTGAGCCGGCTGTGTCCGGAGCGGCCGATTGTGCCGGTCAGCGCGCTGACCGGCGACAACCTCGACCGGCTGCTGGCGGTGCTCGCCGCCGAGTTGCCGGCGGGGCCGGCATACTACCCGGATGACGAGCTCACGGATCAAAGCGAGCGCGCCATTGTTGCCGAGATCATTCGCGAGAAGGTCATCTTGGCCACGCGCGACGAGGTGCCGTATGCGGTTGCGGTGACCATCGATGAATTCACCGAGAAGCCAGAGAAATCCCTGGTGGTGATCAAGGCTGCCATTCACGTCGCCCGCGTGTCGCAGAAGCCGATCGTGATCGGAGAAGGGGGCCGCCGCATCAAAGCCATCGGCCAGAGCGCGCGCGCGGAGATCGAGACCTTGCTCGAACGGCGGGTGTTCTTGGAGCTGTTCGTGCGCGTGCAAACCGACTGGCCGACGACGCCGGCGCGGCTGAAAGAGTTCGGGCTGTAGCCTCGGCCACCCCCCGCTCCTTATGAAGCCCGCAGGGCCTTTGTATACGTCGATTGATCCCACCGGTTTCAAGCTCTCGGTGGTGGTGCCGGTGTACAACGAGCAAGCCACCATCGCCGAGATCTTGCGGCGGGTGGCGGCGGCGCCGTTTCGCAAGGAGGTGATCGTCGTCGACGACGGTTCGAGCGACGACACCGCTGCGATCCTGCTTGCGCTCGAAAACAGCGGCCGGATCGAGGGCCCGCCCGGTCTCGAGAACACGCTGCGAGTGCTGCGACAGCAGCCCAACCAGGGCAAAGGAGCGGCGCTACGAGCCGGCTTTCGTGCTGCCACCGGCGACGTCGTGGTGGTGCAGGATGCCGACTTGGAATACGACCCGGCTGACTACGCACTGCTGATTGGTCCCATCCTCGACGGCCGTGCCGACGCCGTCTACGGCTCGCGCTTCATCGGCAGCGCTCCTCACCGAGTGTTGTTCTTTTGGCACTTCGTCGGCAATAAGCTGCTGACGCTGCTGTCGAACATGGTGACCAACCTCAACCTCACCGACATGGAGACCGGCGCGAAGGCATTTCGCACCGACGTGATCAAACGCATCCCGTTGCACGCCAAGCGCTTCGGCTTCGAGCCCGAAGTCACCGCCAAGCTGGCGCACATGCGGGCACGTATTTACGAGGTGGGCTGTTCGTACAGCGGACGCGACTACGCCCAAGGTAAGAAGATCGGCCTCAAGGATGCCTTTGCCGCTGTTTACACCATCTTGCGGAACGCGCGGCCGCGTGACGGTGTGCCGCTGGCGGTCGAAGCGGCCGGCGCCCGGCCCACGGACGCGTAGCGCTGAGAGCTGATGCGCCAGCGCAAGCTCAAGGAACCGGCGCCGGTGCTGGCTACGGCCGCGCTGCCGGTGGTGGCGATCGTCGGCCGGCCCAACGCCGGCAAGTCGACGTTGTTCAACCGCCTGGTGCGCAGCCAGCGAGCGCTGGTCGATGAACGGCCGGGCGTGACGCGTGACCGCAACGAGGCGGTGGCACAATGGGGCGGCCGCTGCTTTCGCCTGGTCGATACCGGCGGCGTCGAGGCTGACGAGCGGCCGGCGGATGAGCTGCTCGCGGCCGTACGCACCCACACGCTGCGCGCCAGTACCGAAGCCGATGCCATTATTCTGCTCGTCGATGGCCGCGCCGGTGCCAGCGCGCTCGAAGCCGGGCTGTGGCGGCGGTTGCGGAGCGGGCACGCGCCGGTGTTCTTCGCCGCCAACAAGCTCGACACCGCCGGCCTCGCAGACCAGGCCGCGGACTTCTTTCGCCTCGGCGTCGAGCGGGTCTACCCGATGTCGGCCGCACACGGCCGCGGCGTGGACGAGTTGATGGCCGAGGTCGTGGCAGCGTTGCCGGGTGATAGCGCGACGCCAGCGGTTGCCGCAGTCGACGAGCCGATTGCGCTGGCGATCGTCGGCCGGCCTAATGTGGGCAAGTCGTCCTTGCTCAACCGCCTCCTCGGCGAGGAGCGCGCCATCGTGTCACCGATCCCGGGTACTACCCGCGACGCGATCGATTCTCTGGCCACGTTCAATGCCCGCAACTACCTGCTAATCGACACCGCGGGTATTCGGCGCCGGCCCAAGGTGCACGAGGGACTCGAACGCGCCAGCGTGGCGCGGGCCTTGCGCGCGCTCGATCGCGCCGAGATCGCGTTGCTGGTGATCGACGGTAGCGAACCACTTGCGGAGCAGGATGCGCGCATCGCCGGCTACGCTTGGGAGCGCGGCCGCGCCCTGCTGTTCGTCGTCAACAAATGGGACGCGCGACCGAAAGGCGAGCGCGAAGAACGCCGTTTTCAAGAAGCCCTGGCCTGGAAGTACCCGACGCTGGCGGAGGTACCGATGGTGTTTGTGTCGGCACTGAGCGGGCGCGGCGTCGACCGGGTCGTTCCGGCAGTCGAGGCGCTGGCGGCGGCGCATCGCGCACAACTGCCGACGCCGCGCGTGAATCAGGTGCTCCAAGCCGCGACTCAGGCGCAGGCGCCGCCGAGCGTGCAAGGCAAACGGCCGGTGTTTTACTACGCCACGCAGACCGGCAGTGCGCCGCCGGTGCTCACCATCTTCACCAGCGCCCCGCGCCTGGTGCAGCCGGTGTATGAGCGCTTTCTGCGCAACCAGTTTGCCGCGGCGTTCGAGTTGCACGGCACGCCCCTGCAGTTGCGCTTCCGGCCACGGCGGGAGACCCAGAGCCTAGCGCCAAAACGCAGCGCCAGGGCTACGCGGGGAGACCGCGGCGCGCGCAAACACTAGGACCGCGGCGCGGCGCAACGCGGTTTACTTACAGAGTCTTGGCCGCTAGCATCCCCGAGTGATGAGTCAGAGCGGTAGGGTCCTGATGGCAGCGCTGCCGCGCCGGCTGCGTTCGGCGATGGCACGGCGCGCCAACATGACGCCGCTGCGGCTCTTCAACCTCGTGCTCAATCGCCTGGAAATGAAGCTCGGGCGGACGCGCCTGATTTCTCGCCCGTATGAGCTCTGCATCGACGTCAGCAACAAGTGCAATCTGACCTGCCCGTTCTGCCCCACCGGCCGCCGCGAGCACGGCCGAGGCAAGGGCCACGTTGCCCTTGAAACCTTCAGCGCGATTCTCGACGAGCTGGCGCCCTACGTCTTCAGCCTCGAACTGTTCAACTGGGGCGAAGCCTTCTTCAACCCCGAGCTACCGCAGCTGATCGAGTATGCCCATCGCCGCAAGGTGGAGACCTCGATTTCCAGCAACTTGAGCTTCCGCCTCAAAGAAGACTACCTGCGCTCTATCGTCACCGCCGGCCTGACGAACCTGACGGCTTCTATCGACGGGGCCGATCAGCAGTCATACGAGGTCTACCGGCGCGGCGGCAACTTCGCCCTAGCGGTGGAGAACTTGCGCACGCTGGTGCGCCTGCGCCGCGAGCTGAACAGCCGCTTTCCGCGCTTGTGCTGGCAGTACCTGATCTTCGCCCACAACGAACGGCGCGTGGACGAAGCCCGCCAACTGGCCCACGAGCTCGGGCTCGATAGCTTCGCCGCCTCGGGCGGGCTCTACGACGAACCCGACTGGGCGCCGGCGGGCGATCACTCGTACCAGTATCTCGAGATGCACCCCAACCGCTGCCCGTGGCTGTGGCGCAAGGCGGTGTTTCACTGGGACGGCGGCATGGCCTCGTGCTGTTCCGGTTTCTTCAAACACGATGATTTTGGCGATTGGCAGCCGGGCGCTTTTCGGCAGTTATGGAACAACGAGAAGTTCGTGGCCGCGCGCCGCATCTGGACGGAAAAGGACTCACCGTTGCCGGACGGGCACTTCTGCACCAGTTGTGACAAAGTGCGCTTCTATCGCGGCTTGCCGCTGCACTCGAAGATGAAGCCGCCGCCGCAGCTGCGCGAGCAGGCCTCAGGCTGAGACGGTTAGCCGCCGCTCTGCGGCGATGCTCCCGGCCGCCATTGCCAGATCGCGACCGCCAGCAGGACGAGAAGGGTAGTGCCGCTAACGGCCAGACCCAGCCAGAACGAACGCGGAACAAAGCGGAACTCCACCGTGTGCTCGCCTGCCGGCACCGGCACGCCGCGGAAGACATAGTCCGCGCGGTAAATCGCGGCCGGCCGGCCGTCCACGCTCGCTTCCCAGCCCGGGTAGAACTGATCGGTGAGTACCAGCAAGCCCCGGCTGTCGCCGCCGACGCGGATGGCGACATACTCCGGCGCGTACTCGGTAATCTCGGCCGCGCGCGACTGCCCGCCGGTGACGGCGGCGGCCTCGGTCTCCACCAGGGCGCTCGTCAGCGGCTCAAATGAGCGGCTGCTCAGACGCCCCAGCATCGCCTTCGGGTCGGTGACCTCGCTGTGCCCGACGACAAAAGCGCGCGGCAACGCGGCCGGATTCTCGTGCACCGTGAACTCGCCGTCGGCAAACACCGGCCGGTAGCGCGCGGCTTCGGCCGCTGTGAACGGGGTGTTGGTTCGTGTCACGATATGGCGCACGCCGAGCAGATCGAGCAACCTCATTTGCTTGCGTTGGGCATCGAGAATGAGACGGCCTTGGGGCAAGGCCACGGGTTGTGGCGGCGCCGCGCGCTCGGCCCAGGCGAGGTATTCGGCATAACGGCTCGGGATCAGACTTTCGTGGTCCGTGATCGCATAGAGGTGGTGGCGCATGCCCACTTTTGGCAGAGGGGCGCCCGGTGCCGGCATATGGAAATGGCTACGCGGTAGATCCGGTTGCGCCCGCAGGAAGTCAATCACCGAGGCCGGTGCGCCGAAGTGCTCGGGGGCAACGTCCGGGATAAGGGCGTAGTTGGCGAACCCGAGCGCGAGATCCAACCACAGCGCGCCAATGGCGCCCGCCCAAGCCAGGGGGCGCGCCGTGCTCGCCAGCATCAGCGCCGGAATAGACAGGGCGAGCAGCACGGTGGCGGTCCGGCGGCCGATCCAGTCGAGCGGCGGGCTCGGCGGATGAAAGCGGATGATGATGGCGACCAAGATGAGCGCGGCTGCCGCGGCCGCCAGCGCCGGCCAACGCCCCGCCGGCCGGCGAGCCATCAAAGCCTCGGCGCCGATGCCGGCAGTGCACGCGAGAGCACCGGTCGCCAGCCAGATGAATTCGGCCGGAAATCGAAACCAGTTGCTGGTCGGGAGCATCTGGTACCACCTGTATGCCGGCGTGAGCTGACCCAGCGCCAGTACTCCGGCAGACAGCGCCAGGGTCAGAAAGAAGATCGAGCGCGAACGCAAACGAGGATGAAACAGCGCCAGTGCCGAAAACGGCAGCATCGTCGCCCCGAGGTAGAGCGAGCCGGCGGCTGTAGGTGTGAATAAAGGGAAGAACAGCGAGCGGAACTGGCCGAGCCCTTGCAGCGGGAAGGGATCGGCGGCTGCCGCCGAGAGCGAACCCAGCCGGCGCGGGCTCAGCGCCGTCATCTCCATCATTGGCAGCAGCTGGACGGCGCTCAGTGCGCCCGCGATCACCAGGGCAGCAGCCAGCGCCGCGCTGGCGTTAGTGGCTGGACGCCAGCGGCCGCCGCGCGCCATCGCGGCCACCTCCCAGACCGCCAGCAGGGCGACGCTGTAGCCGGTGAGCATATTGTACAGTGGGTAGCCGCCGAGGTACTGGCAGGCGAAGACCGTCGCCAGCCACAACGCCGGCCGCAGCGGTGACTGCTCGCGGAACATCCGGATAGTCAACGCCCATGCGAGCGGCAGCCAGACGGCACCCACCAGCCAGGTCCGGACGTAGAGGTGGCTTTGCAGGTAGCCGCTGAAGGCGTAGGTGACGGCGGTAACCAAGATGCCACCGCTGGAGAGGCCGAGGACGCGCCCGAGGTAGCCCGCAAAGATCAGCGCCATGGTGTAGTGAACGATCGCGGTCCACTTGAATGCCAGGCCGGGTTCGAGAAAGAAATGTAGAGCGTTGAACGGGTAGAGCAAACCGTGCTGGTGGGTGGCAAAGAACGGCAGACCGGCGAGCTGGTACGGATTCCAGAGCGGGAAATGGCCGTGGCGCAACTCATCGAAACCGAAGCGCACCGTCGGGTAGTAGTAGGCGTAGAGGTCGTAGTTCAGAAACGGGATGAGCGAGTCGTGCGCGATTGGCCCTGCCACTCGCCAGTGCCACCAAACGGTGACCAGCACCAGCGCTCCCAGTGGCGCCCACCAGTCGGGTCTTCTCATCGGCGGCTAACGCTTTAGGCAAGTGCCGGCGCGGGTGCAAGCCGCGCCGCTTCACCGCCGTGCCGCCTGATGCAGGCCTGATGCCGTGGGCGGGTATTTTGCGGCCACCGGGACTCCTGCTACATGGATCAGCGCCCGTATGGATGTTGGACCGTCAGTTGGAGCCCCCGCTTGCGCAGATCCCACGTCGGCGCACGCGCTCTCCGCAGCCGCGAGGGCAGCGCCGAGGGCACCTCGGCGGTGGCTTGAACCGCTGTTGCTCGGCGCGGTGGCGACGGCGGTGGTAAGCCTGGTCTGGTGTTTGCGGATTGTCGCCGGCGCTACCGAGTACGGTGCCAACTACGATCTCTACCTCTACTACTACCCGGCGCTGGAGTTCAGTTTCGAGGCGCTGCGCGCGGGGCATCTGCCGTTGTGGAATCCCTTCCAACTCGGGGGCATCCCCGGCCTGGCCACTTTGCAGGCGGGCGTGCTGTACCCGCTACATCTGATCTATCTCATCGTTCCCACGGCTCTCGGGATGGGGGTGCAGGCATTTGTGCACCTGCTGCTGGCGGTCGTGTTCATGGCGCTGCTCGGGCGGGGCTTGGAGCTTGGCTGGCTGGCCGCGCTGACGGCCGGGCTGAGCTTCGCGCTGTCGGGCGCGGTGCTGTCGAATCTATTTTGGCCCCCGTTTCTGGAGTCGCTGGTGTGGTTGCCACTCGGAGTGACGGCGCTGGCGCGCTTCGGTAGCCGAGGCCGGCGGGGTTGGTTGCTGCTGTTGTCACTGGCGGTGGCGATGCCCGCGCTTTCCGGCGGCCATCAGAACGTCGTCTACATTGTCTATACCTTCGCGCTCTTCTCACTGCTCAACTGCTCTGCGCCGGCGATTGGCCAGCGCTCGCTCGCACCGCTGCGGCAGCTTTGGCCGATAGCGCTCGCGATTGCGGCGGGGTTTGCCCTGGCCGCCGCGCAGTTGCTGCCGACGCTCGAGTTGGCGCAGCAGAGCGCACGCTCGACCGCCAGTCTGCCGCTGTACCAGATCAATCCGCCATTTAATCCCTTGGATACGGCCAAGACCACGGCCGCACTGCTCGATGGGGCGGTGATGCCGCCGGCTGGTCCGTGGCTGCCGTATGTTGGTGCGCTGCCGTTGGCGTTGGCTGTGAGCGGGTTGGTGGCGGCGCCGATGCGGCTGCGGTGGTTTTGTGCGCTGCTAGTGCTGTGGGGCGGACTTGGTATGGTGGCCCCCGAGTGGTTTCTCAAGTTGCACGCGCAGGTGCCGGGTATGAGCTGGTTTCGGCTACCGCAGCGCGCCTTCCTGTTGGCGAACTTCGGTGTCGCCTTGCTGGCGGGAGTGGGCGCGCACGCACTCGTCAGCGGCGCAACCAGACTGCGACGCGCCGCCGCGATGCTGGCCGCCGGGCTGGCCTTGGGGTTGGCGGCCTACCGCTACCCACAGCTGTCATTCCTGGTGCCGGCGGCGGCGGTGGTACTCGTGCCGGTTGCGGCTTGGGCGCGCCGCGGCACACTGGCGAGCGCTGCGGCTGCGGGTATCGTTGTCCTCGTGGTGGTCGATCTGGTGGGCTTCTCGATGAACCGGCAGAATCTCCCGTACCTCAACAACTCCTGGCGGCGCATCTGGCAGCATCAGCGCGTGTACGGCGACGTGGCCGAGCGCGCGGGATTGTCGCGGGTGTTTGTCGTTCGCGGGGAAGCGCGCTGGTCGGCGAAAGTCGCCATGCTGTTCGGCTTCTTTTCGCCGGTGGACTACGAACCGCTGGCTTTGCAGCGCTACGGCGCCCTCTTCTATGCCGCCGTCGGTGGTCTGGGCTCGGGCGGCAGCAAGTGGCCGTTCCCGTTCCAGGGCGACTGGCCCGGCTCGCTGGTCGGGCCGGCGCGGCGGTTCCTGCAACTCCTGGGCGTGCGCTATTTTCTTTTTCATCCTGAGAAACTCAGCGGACGCGACGCTCAAGAGCTGACTGCGGGTCTGGTGCGGGTCGAGATGCCGGCCTGGGTGATGAACCCGGAGGCCAGGGGATTCGCGTTGTTTGAAGATCCTGAGGCGCTGCCGCGGGCTTACGCGGTCAACCAGGCGCAGTGCGGCATGGCGCTGGATGAGTGGTTTCGCCGCGTCGCCGCTGGCAGCTTCGATCTGCGGCGTAGCGTGATGCTGGAGGATGGCTGCGTGCCCGGCGGCCGCGGGCGCTCGGCCGAACGGGAGGTGGTGATCGAAGCCTATGGCGATACCTTCGTGCGCATCACGGCGGAAATGGAAGAAGCCGGCTATCTGGTGCTGACCGACTCGTACTATCCCGGCTGGCAGGCGTACGTTAACGGCCGCCGCGAGCCGATCCGGCGGGCCAACGCCGTTGCGCGAGCGGTGCGCATTGCCCCCGGTCACAGCGTGGTGGAATTCCGCTACGTGCCGTGGAGCTTCTATGGCGGCAGCGTCATCAGCGGCCTGACGCTGGTGCTCGGGGTGGGTTGGATCGGCTGGCGTGCGCGCCGGACTAGGGACGAGGACAGGTGATCGCCGGCGATCGAGCCTGGGTTGTCGGCCCGCGCGCGCTCGGCTGGCTGCTGGCGGCGGCCGTTGCCGTCTACCAGTTGAGTCTGCCGCGCGTGCTGGGCGGGGCAGACGAAAGCGTTGTCCTCTACGGCGCCAAACGGGTGCTCGACGGGCAGGCGCTCTATCGTGACGTGTTTGAGTTCATCACTCCGGGTAGCTTTTACTTCTTTGCCGGCATCTTCGCCCTGAGCGGGCCATCGCTGCTGGCGGCGCGCGTGGCGATGGCGGTGATCAACGCGGTCAGTTGCGTGCTGCTATTCGCTTTGGCGCGGCGGGTGGCGGGGGCGGCCGAGGCCGCCGTTGCGGTAGTGTTGTTCGCGGCGACGTGCTTGCCGGCATGGCCGTACGCTAGCCCGCACTGGTTATCCACCGCCCTCTGCTTGGGAACCGCCACGGCCGTGTTGGGCGA
This sequence comes from Deltaproteobacteria bacterium, assembly GCA_016210005.1. Classification (NCBI taxonomy): domain Bacteria; kingdom Pseudomonadati; phylum Myxococcota; class Myxococcia; species Deltaproteobacteria bacterium. The sequence continues at coordinate 11,218 of JACQVA010000230.1, forward strand.
GCGGCAAAGCCAAGCGGGTCGCGCGCGGGTTCTGCTGGCGGGGGCGCTGGCGGCGCTGACCTTTTGTGTTCAGCAACAGCAGGGTGTTGTTCTGGCCGGCTGGCTGGCTGTGACCCTGGTCGCGGGCGCGTGGCCCGCGGTTGCCGGCGGTGGCTGGCGGCGCGTCCGCCATGACCTCGGTTGTGCGCTGGTGGCGTGGTTGCTGGTGGCGGGGGTGGTGCTCGGCTACAGCGCTTGGCGCGCTTCGGTGGCGGAGCTGGTCTACGCCATCTTCACCTTTGTGTTCCAGCGCTATTCCAGTTTTCACGCCGACCAGGTGTCGTGGGCGGGTGTCTGCGCCCTGTGCGGCAAGCTGGCTCCCTTGGCTTGGCCGTGGCTGTTGCAGGGCTATCCGGTTGCTCTGGCGGCCGAAGCAGTTGCAGTCGGGCTCGCACTGCGTCACCGGCGCGGCAACGATGAGGTAACGCGGGGGTGTCTGGTGCTGCTGGCTGCGGTCATGGCCGGTTCGATTCTCTACTATCCGGACTTCATCCACGTTGCCTTCATCGCCCCGTTCGGGTTAGTGCTGGCGGCTCGAATTGCGCGCGGAGTGTGCTCGATGGCTTTGTGGCAACCCAATCGGCTCCTGCGTCTGGTTCCCCAGGTTGCGTTGTTGCTGCTGGCGGTGGCGGCGATGAACAAGGGCTGGAGCAACTGGCGCTACGCCTGGCAGATGGCGCCGGAGGAGTTCGAGAGCGCTGTCGGCACATTGCGAGGTGAAGCGAAGACGCGGGCCTTGTTGCAAGCCGTGCGGCAAGCCTTTGCTCGCGAGCCGCAGGCGCCGCGCACCCTGTTCACTTATCCTTCCGACCCGTGGCTCTATCTGGCAGTGCCGGCCGACAACCCGACGCCGTTCTCGTTCTTGCTGCGCGACTACAATACCCCGGCGCAGGTGGAGCAGGCGTTGCGGGCCGTGGCCGAACGCGACACGGCTGTCCTGGTGATCAACGCCGGCTTCGTGGCCGGTGATGACCCGGTGGTCCGATTGCAGCGGCAGCGCCACTACCAGCGCGTCGCTGAAGTGGGCCCATATGCGGTGTATGGCCGGCAGCGGACGCACTGAGCCCGCCGGGAGCTCGCAGGAGCCGGCCCCAAGCCTGCGCGGGTGGCTGCGGGCCGCGGCGTTTCACTACGGGCGCGTGCTCGGTAACGGCTACCGCGCGCGGCGGGAGGTGGCCGCCGCGCTGGCCGCCACCGCGACGGAGCGCGTGCTCGATGTCGGCTGCGGCACCGGCTGGTTTTGCCTCGCCGTACCCGGGGAATACGTCGGCATCGATCTTGATCGCGACTACCTCGCCTTTGCCCAGCGGCGCTGGCGCAGTTCTCAGCGCCGCTTCGAGCTGACCGCGCTGGAGCGCCTCGATGCCGGCCGCGGCTTCGAGCGGGCGATGTTGATCAATTGCTTGCACCACCTGTCCGACGGCGAGGCCAGCGCCGTGCTCGGCCGTCTGGCGCAGATCGTTCGCTTGCGGCTGGTGGTGGTTGACATGGACCCGGAGGGGTCGAATTGGTTGCAGCGCGCGCTATTGCGTATGGACCGCGGGCATTTTATCCGTTCACTGTCGCAGCAGCGGGCATTGCTGGCGCGTTCGTTCGCGATCGTGGCCGAGCGCTGCTTTCGCAATACGCCCCGCACTGCCGTGCAAGTGTTGTTCGTGTGCGAGCCGCGACCATGAACACCGAGCTAAGCGTGCTGGTTCCCTGCTTCAACGAGCAGGGCAATCTCTTGGAGCTGGTCGAGCGTACCGAGCGCGTGTTCGACCGGCGCGCGATTGCGGGCGAGATCATCCTGGTCAACGACGGGAGCCAGGACCATACAGGGAGGGAAATCGATCAACTCGCTGCTACACACCCGCGAGTCGTCGCCGTCCACCATTGCCACAACCAGGGCATCCCGGCGGCCTGGAAGAGCGGCTTGGCGCGCGCCCAGGGGCGCTACGTCCTGACCATCGACGCCGACCTCCAGTACCAGCCCGAGGCCATCGCCCAGCTCTATCGCGAGATCTGCTTCAGCCATGCCGACCTGGTGCAAGGGTGGCGCAGCCCGCTGGAGCGCAAAACCGACGACATCCGCTACTACATGAGCCGCGGCCTGGATTACCTGCTCAAACTCCTGTTCGACATGCCGCAGCAGCACGACGTCAAGTCGGGCTTCATTGTCTACAAGCGCGAAGTGTTCGAGGAAATCCTCGCCCACGCTCGCGGCTATTGGTACTTCCAGACCTTCGTGACAGTGGCGGCCAAGGCCAAGGGCTTCTCCATCCGTCAGCTCGAGACGCTCTTCGACGAGCGGCGCGTGGGCCGCTCGTTCATGAGCCGAGTGCCGCTGGGGGTTACGGCTAAGACGCTGCTCGACCTCGGCCGCGCGCTGGGCGAGTTCCGCCTGCGCGAGCCCAAGGAGCAGAGCTTGGCCCTGTCGGCCCCGGCCCCGAGGGTTCCGGCCAGGCGCGACTGGCGCAGCCGATATCAGCGCCTGTACCGTGGCCTGATGCCGGTGCATCACTGGATGATTTCCACCAACGCACCGCGCTACCTCGATGAGCTCAGGCAAACGCAGTGGCTTTCGCCGGGCGAGCTGGCGCAGCTTCAGCTGCGCCGGCTGCAACGCTTGGTTCAGCACGCCTACGATCACGTCGGCTGGTACCGCGAGCAGTTCCAAGCCGCCGGTGTAACGCCGCGCGATGTGCGCAGCCTGGACGACCTGCGCCGGCTGCCGCTGCTCAGCAAGCAGGAGCTGCGTGACAACCTTTACTTCGATCTGCTGTCCGACAACCACGACAAGCACAAGATCCAGAAGATCACCACCAGTGGCTCCACCGGCGAGCCCCTGGCGCTTTTCGTAGACCGCCTCCAGCTCGACATGCGTTGGGCCAATACCTGGCGCAACATGGAGTGGACCGGCTACCGCTTCGGCGACCGGCAGGTCCGCCTGTGGCACTCGTCCCTGGGGTTGACGCGCAAGCAAGTAGCGAAGGAATACCTCGATGCGTTTCTGCTCCGGCGCAAGTTCTTCCCCGTGTTCAGCCTCGATGACGCCATGCTGCGGCGCTACGTCGATTACGTTCGCCGCCACCGGCCGGCACTGCTGGATGGCTACGCCGAGGCGTTCAACGTGATCGCGCACTACCTCGAACGCGAGCGGGTGACCGGCCTCTGCGCCGGCGCGATCATTTCCTCGGCGCAGACGTTGCCGGCGGTGACCCGGGCGCTGATCGAGCGGCAATTCTGCTGTCGGGTATTCGACAAGTACGGTGCCCGTGAGTTCAGCGGCATCGCCCACGAGTGCGAGCAGCACCGCGGCTACCACGTCAACGCCGAGAGCTACATCGTCGAAGTGTTGCGCGACGGCCGGCCGGCGGCCGCGGGCGAGGTCGGCGAGGTCGTGGTAACCGATCTGAACAATCGCTGCGTGCCGTTGATTCGCTACCGGCTCAACGACCTGGCGGTGCCGAGCGATCGCACCTGTGCCTGCGGGCGCGGGCTGCCGCTGCTCGAACGCGTGCTCGGCCGGCTGCAATCGGTGGTGCTGGGGAGCAACGGGCGGTACTTGCCGGCGAGCTTCTTCGCGCACTTCTTCAAAGAATACGAGTACGCGGTGGCGCGCTATCAGGTGGTGCAGGAGGCGCGCACGCGACTGGTGGTCCGGTTGATTCGCAAGCCGCGTTTTTCGGAAGAGACCGAGGCCGCCATTCGCCGCGCCCTCGGCAAGGCGTTGGGTGAGGCGATGAGCATCGGCCTCGAATACGTCGACAAGCTACCGCTGGGGCGAACGGGGAAAGCGCAAATCTGTCTGAGCCTGATCGAGCTGCCGCTGTTTTCGGCGGCCGCGGCCGAGGCCTGGGAGGAGGAGATCCGCCGTGAAGCCGCGGGTTGACGACGTCGCGGCGTGGAACGAGCGCTGGGCCCGCGACTACGACATCGATCGCTACTACGCCCAGGCGCACTGGTTGGTGCGTTGGGTCGAGGCGCGCCGGGTCGAAGTTGCGGTGCAGCTGTTGGCTGCCGGCCCGGAGGATCTGGTCGTCGAGCTGGGCTGCGGGGCGGGCCACGTACTCGGTCAGTGTCCCGGGCGGCTGGTGGGTCTGGAGATCGCGCCCACAATGTTGCTGAAATCACGCCGCCGCCTGGGGGCGCGGGCGGCATTGGTGCGCGCCGACGTGGAACAGCTGCCGCTGCAGTCCGCACGACTCACCCGGCTGGTGTGTACCGAGGTCATCGAGCACGTGGTTGATCCGCGCCGCTTATTGGAGGAGATTGCTCGGGTGCTGGCACCGCATGGGAGCGTGGTGATTACGTTCCCCAATGAAGCCTTGATCGAGGCGTTGAAGCGCTGGGCTTTGCGCCTGCGGTTGTTTCGCCGGCTGGCTCCCGGCCCGACCGTGGCGGCTGAGGCCGACTGGCACTTGCATAGCTTTTCGCCGGAGTTGTTCCGCCGCTTGCAACCGGCCGCGCTCGAGTTGCTAGCGACCCGCGCCGTACCTTCAGCGCTGCTGCCGTTGCGCTACGTTTGCCTGCTCCGGCGGCGGGAAGAGTAACCGGGGCGTATGCCTGAGCTGGCGGAGAACCTGGTAGCGGTCGTGCGCGAGGCGAGCGTCTATCCGCTGGCGGCGCCGTTTGATCCGCCCAACCCGGTGTATGACGCCGTGATGCGCCTTCTGGCGCAGCTCGATCTCGATGCCGAGCACCTCGGCACCACCGAGTGGAACCCACTGGGCGCGCTGGTCGGGCCCGGCCAGCACGTAGTGATCAAACCCAACTTCGTGAGCGCTCGCAACTTCCATCAACGTTACGACCGTGAGGACTTCCTGTGCTGTTGTACTCATCCGTCGGTGATGCGGCCGGTGATCGACCTCGCCTGGCGCGCCCTGCGCGGCCGCGGCACCATCACCATTGCTGAATCGCCGCTCGAAGGCGGCAACTTCCCGACCACCCTGGCGGCGCTGGGGGTCTCGGAGATGGTCGAGACGCTGCGGCGGCGCGATCGGCTGAACCTCGAGCTGATCGACTTGCGCGACTACCATCTGGTGCCGCAGATGCTGATAGATAACGCGGTCATCGCCGGGCGCAGCCTGAATCTCGGGCGCTTGCGCCGCGCACCGCTGCCCGGTGACCCGCGCGGGTATGCGACGGTTGACCTGGGCGCGGCCAGCGCTTTTGCCGAGCTGGGCGAACGCTGCGCGCGCTTGCGTTTCCATCACAGCAACCCCGGCGCCCCCGCGCTGCATCATCGCAATGGCCGGCATGAATACTCGGTGGCCAAGACGATACTGGCCGCGGATCTGCTGATCAGCCTGCCGAAGATGAAAACTCACAAGAAGAGTGGGGTGACGCTCAGCCTCAAGAACATGATCGGCACGACCAACCAGAAGTACTGGTTGCCGCATTTCTGCAGCGGCGCTCCGCCGCTGGGCGATGAGTATCCGCTCGCGCCACCGCTGGCCGCGCGGCTGGCGATCTTCCTCTCCCGCATGACGTTGCCTGGCGGTGACGGCCTGGTGCTGCGGTTTCCGCCCGCGGCGCGGCGCGAGGAGCCGTATGTTTACGATGGCAACTGGAGTGGCAACGATACCGTTTGGCGCACCGTGCTCGATCTCAATCGCGCCGTCCTGTACGCCGATAAAGCGGGGGTGTTGCGCGAGTGCAAGCAGCGTCGAACGCTGTCGATCATCGACGGCATCGTCGCCGGCGAAGGCAACGGCCCGCTGGCGCCGCGCCCGAAACGTTGCGGCCTGCTCATCGGTGGCCTCGACTCCTGGGCCTGCGACTACGTGAGCACGCAGCTGATGGGAATCGATCCCGCCGGCATCGGTTTTCTGAGCGCTGCCGCGCAGCAGGCGCCGTATCCGATTAGCTCCCTCACGCCGGCGCAGCTGCGGATTACCCCGGCGGCGGCGACGTCGCTGCGGCTTGATTTCGATGTGCCCATTGGCTGGAGCGGGGTTCGGCTACGCGCTGATCGCAAAGCCCCATGAACCGGTCCGCTGCCGGCCGCGCCGCGCGCTGCTTTGCAAACCGGGATTGCCTTCGCTAGCTTTGGGCGCAGATGTTCGTGAACGCTTCTCCCGCTCGGCGTGGCGGGTGGCAGCCCGACGCCCGCCACGACTGGTACAGCGTGCGACGGGCGTTGAACTACTATTTGTGCAAACTGGAAATGAAGTTGGGGCGGACGCGCGTGCGCTCGCTGCCTTTCGAGCTGTGCGTCGACGTGAGCAATAAGTGCAACCTCCAATGTCCGTACTGCCCCACCGGTCGCGGCGAGTCCGGACGGCCGCGGGGTAACGTCAGTTACGAGCTGTTCTGCCGCATCCTGGACGAGCTGGGTCCGTACGCTTACAAGTTGGAGTTGTTCAATTGGGGGGAGGCGTTCTTCAACCCCGAGCTGCCGCGCTTGGTCGCCTACGCGGCGGGCAAGCGGGTGCGGACGTTGATCTCCAGCAATCTCAGCTTTCGACTCAAGGAGGAAGACGTCCGCGCGCTCATCGCCGGCGGGCTGAGCTATCTGACGGCCTCGGTTGATGGCTCCGAGCAGCAGTCATACGAAGCCTACCGGCGCGGCGGGAAGTTCGGCCTGGTTATGGACAACCTCCGTCTGTTCGTCCGCCTACGGCGCGAGCTGGGCGCTGACTACCCCAAGATCTATTGGCGCTACCTCGTGTTCGCCCACAACGAAGGCAAGGTGGGCGAGGCGCGCGCGCTGGCACAGGAGCTGGGGCTGGATGACTTCGTCGCCGAGGCGGGCTTGCACGAAGACCCCAGCTGGGCACCGCAGGGCTCTTACCAGCTCGACTACCTCGATATACATCCCAACCGCTGTGTGTGGTTGTGGAACAAGGCGGTATTCCACTGGGACGGCGGCTTGGCCTCGTGTTGCCAGGGCTTCCACCAACACGATGACTTCGCGCAATTCCGCCCTGGGCAGTTTCGCCGGTTGTGGAACAACGACAAGTTCGTTGCCGCTCGCCGGATTTGGACCGAACCCGAGTCGCCGCTTCCACCCGGCCACTTCTGCACCAGATGCGAAAAAGTCCGCGTCTTTCGCCAGCTGTCGCGCGCGCCGGCTGCCCCGGCGCTACCCCCTGCCGAAGGCGTCGTAGTCGACAGCTGACACAATGTACCCCTGCAGACTGTCAAGCTACCGCCGCGCACGCAGCTGTTACGCCGATTTTGCGAAAGCGGGGCTTGGCGGAAACAGCTGCTGATAGTGGTCAGCGCATGGCGTGATGGATGGCGGCGTCGGTGGGAGGGAAGTTGAGGTCTAGTGCGAGCGGTGGTGCGCTCTAGTCATGACTCTCAAATGCGTGGATGTAGTGTCCGGCAACGGCTCTAACGCTGTGTTGGCGGTCACTTGGCAGTGGTCTTAAGACCAGGTCTTAAGACCTGCTGAAGGCGGTGGGTACAGCGGCAACTCCTACCGCGTCAGAACATTACAGTGGCCGTAAGAAAAAGCTTGACTGATGGCGCGCGGCCAGTGTAAAGCGCGCCCATCGGTTGAGTGTGACGCCGACAGTGCCGTCGGGAAGGGGGCATGTGCGGGTTTCTGAAAGGCCGTAAGGCAGTCGGTCTTGTTAGCCGCCAGTGCGCGCGGCGGCGGGTCGTTGCCGCCGGCTGGCTGGTGCTGGGCCTGCTGGTGGGCTTGACTACCGCCGTAAAAGCGCAGACCACCACGCTCGGGGCCAGTGCTGACACGTATTTGCGCAGCGGTAGCGCAAATCAGAATCAAGGCAGCGACACCATCCTGCGGGTGCAACAGA
>JACQVA010000231.1 GCA_016210005.1 Deltaproteobacteria bacterium
ATGTCTCCCTCGAGGTCGAGAACGTAACGTGTCGTCCCTGCGCCATCTGTTCGCGCAACGCGATTACCAAGTCCGTCGTATGAATGGTCGATCGTGCCGCTCGGGCCGGTCACCCGAGTCAGGCGGTTCTCAAAGTCGTAGCCGTAGGTGAAGGTGCCGTCGGGGCCGCCGCTCTTGCCGATGCGGTTGCCGTTGTTGTCGTACGTATACTGGGTGCCGTCGGTCTGAGCCGTAAGCCGGTTGTCCAAGCCGACCGTGTACGTGATGTCCGCCGCCGGCGGGATCAATGGCGCGATCGGCTGCACGGCGGTGACGCTCTCGTGGTTGCCGACCGCGTCGAGCACGAAGTTGTAACTGGCGATGGTGGCGCCCGGCTTCGTGTGGGCGATGCTCTTCAGACGGGAATCGAGATCGTAATCGTAGTCGGTGCGTGTGCTGTTGGGGTGCTGCACGCTCTTCACGTTTGAAACCGCGTCGTACCCGTACGTTACCGTCGCCCCGGTCCAGTCGGTCACCGTCTTGAGGCGGTTGGCGAGATCATAGGCATAGTCGACGACCCGGCTTCCCGGATACGTGAGACGTTTGAGCGTTCCTGCGGGAAAGTACTCGTAGGCCACCGCCATCGGTACCGGGGTCCTGAACGGGCTGATGTACTGTGTGATCCGGTTCAGCTCGTCGTAGTCGAAGTGCGTGGTCCCCGCCGGGCCAATCACGTCGGTCAAATTGCCGTTGGAATCGTGGTTGAGCGTGATCGTGTGGTCCGGATACTGGATCGTGCTGAGGCGCTGGGCCAGGTCGTAGGTGTAGGTGGTGACTCGGTTGAGGCTGTCGGTCCTGGTCTTCAGGAGACCGGAATCCCAGTAAGTGTAGGCATAGCGCCGGCCCAAGGGGTCTTGGACGAATTCCAGGCGGTCGAGCGCGTCGTACCAGTAGTCGATCGTATCGGTCTGCCCACCGCGGGTGTACGTGATCAAATCGAGGTTGTCGTTGGGATCGTAGTCGAGGACGACGGCGTGCTCGTCGTGATCGATGACCTTCGTTACGTTGTCGTTGTGATCGTACTCGTAATCCGTCTTCTTTCCCTTGGCGTCCACGACTCTCCTGATTCGCCCGACACCGTCGCGCGTGTACACCGTGCCCTGGCTCTGGTTGGGTTCGGGGCCGATGACTTTCCAGAGGTCGTGGCTGGCGTCGTATTCGAACTGCGTAGGGGCGAGCCGCCGGCCATCGAGAATCGACGTCACCTGACCCGACGCATTGAGATCGAAATGCGTGGTCTCGTTTTCGGGGTTGGTGGCGTCGATCGATCTGGGTCGGCTCGGATCGTCGTAGCAGTAGTTGGTCGGCGTCGGCTTCGCGCTGCCCACAGGGTAGAAGTCCGTCGTGCTGGTGAGGTTGTTGTACGTGTCCCAGGTAGACTCGGCGATCTGGTTGAGTGCGTTCTTGACCGAGGTAACGTTGCCGTTCGCATCGTAGGTGAACCACGTCTTGTTGCCGCGATGATCTGTAGTCTCGCTCGGCAACGTCGGGTGCTGCGGATCGTAGACCGCCGCGGCGGCGCTCTCTTGCGCCCTCTGGACGAAATTCAGGCTGCGATTGGCGTCGTAGCCAAAGACGGTTGTCTTGTTGGCTGGATCGGTGACCCTCACCCTGGGCGCGCTTGGGTCGTAGTACAACTGCGTGCTTGGGTTGGAGCCCAGGGTATGCGAGGTAACCCGGCCGACAGCGTCATAGCCTAGAGTGAGGAAGTTGAGGTTACCGCGTGGGCGCTGGATCGCTTCCATCTGGTTGTCAGCGTTGTAGAAGAACCGCGTCGTGTTCCTCCGCGCGTCGGTGAAGGTCGTCAGGTTGCGTGTCTCCGGATCGTACTCGAGATCGAGCCTTCGGTTGAGCTGCGGGTCAGTTATCGTCTGCACACGACCTTGGCTGTCGTACGCGAAGCGCAGCTCTCGTCGAGCCGCATCCTTAGCCCTCTCCAGCAGCCCTGAGTCTGCGGCACGAGTCAGCACGACAGGGTTGCCATAGCGGTCGCTGATCTGAACGAGGAGCAGAGACGGGTTGAATCCGCTCGGGTCCACGGGATTGTTAATCGTGAATTGGCGGAAGGCGTACTTGGTCTGATCCTTTGTCAGCAAGTCGTAGCCATAATCCACGCCGTTCTCGACCCTCGTCAGTTTGTCGTAGTTGCCTGCTTCCGGGGTGTGGCGTGCGCCGTCCCAGGTAAAGCAAGCCTCAGCGCCGTCACCCCACTTGATGATTGCGTTCCTTGCGGCGTCTTCGACGGCGAACGCGTCGAAGGTGTGGTTCCACCCGGGGGCCACCGGATGTGGGAGAAGGTTCTGGGAATTGTAGTGCAGCGAAAAGGCAAGTGGCGGCCCAAAGCTGTGGAACGCGATACCCGGCAGAGCATATGCCTGCCGGAATGCGCCGGTGCCAGTATCGACGCCACCGACGGTCGCTTGCGGGCGCTGATGAGCGATCCCGTTTTGGAGACCGAAGGCAGAGACCCAGCCGATTCCTCCGTCGCCTTCCCAGTCCGGTTTGGGGTGCCAATAGTCGTACTCGCTCTTCCGAACCACCAACGCGTAATGGCCTGGCTCGGTTGTCTGTCGCAGCCGCATCAACTGCACTGTGCACGGCCGGTCACGCGCCGGCGCCGTGGGCGGATGGATGTAGCCGGTGATTCCTTCGGCGACGTAGCCAGCCGAAAGCTTGGCGTCCCGATCGGCGAGGTCCGTCGTGTAGTAGTGGCTGACAAGGCTGTTGCTGAAAACCCGGTACAAAGGCGTGCCGCCAAGGAAGGGACGGTCGAAGACATACGCCTCAATCCGCTCGAATCTGTACGGCCTCGTGGTATCGGCTTCCGCACATAGCTTTTCCTCCAGCGACGTCGTGTAGAAGTGGTCGCGTTCACCGGCGCTCGAGTGGTACAGCCGATACAAGGGAACGAGCAGCGGCGTATTCTCAGTCTCCCGGATGATCTTGAAATCGGCCAAGCATTCCCTGCTTCTACCCGCCGACCGCCACCCTCCGGCAAGCCCCTGACTGTCCACCGGGCGGGCCTGCCAGTGGTAGCTGCCGAGCGCGAACCCCTGCGCGGCGGCCGGGCAGGTAGCCGCCGCCCGCGAGCCTGAGGCGACCAACGGTCCTGAAACGCAGTTGGCGCTTCCGGTGAACGGCTGGTCAATCGGCTGGACCTCCACGTCGAGGCGCCATGTCTGGCCGTCGGGGTCCGTGGCCGTCCCCTTCATCACCAACGTTCGGTCGGTCGTCGATACGCCCGCTGCGAGCGGAGTAGTCCCATCGGCGCCGTACTGGACGAGGGGAGCAGCGGTGAACTGTGGGGACTGATTGGTCGCTACGATCGTGAAGTCTTCTTGGTTGGGATCGCTGAACCCGGCCTCGCGCCAGTCGCCAATCGCCCCCGTGGTGTCGCGAGGTCGACCTCGCCAGCGGTAGGAGCCCGACGCCAGATTCGCGCATGTTGCCGATGCTTGATTCCCTGACGCTACGAAGGCACTCGTGCAGGTGGGTGAATCGGTGTACCGGTCACCAAGCCTCTGAATCTCAACTTCGAGCTGAACGTTGTCGCCGTCAGCATCGTGGACCGTTCCTTTCATGATGAGGGTGGTTTCTGTCGTCGTCTCGCCGCGGGCGAGGCACAAACCGCTCTGCCGGCACTGCAAGAGCGGATCGTCGACGACTGGCTTTACGATCTTGAAGTCTGCGACGCTCTCGCTATTCCCCCCAGCAGATTGCCAGCCGCTCGCACCGCCCCGACTGTCAACGACCCGTGCCTGCCAGTGGTAGTCGCCCACTCCCAAGCCCGAGCACCTAGCCGCCGGCTGCCCGCCAGACGAGACGCCGGAGTCGCTTTGGCAGGTCCGCGTGTCCGAAAAGCCAATTCCGATTGGTCTGACCTCAACCTCGAGCTGTATGGTGTCCCCGGGGTCTGGATCGGTTGCGGACGTTGCCTTCATCACCAGCGTCGTGTCCGTTGTTGATACGCCCGCGGTGAGCGGCGTTGTCCCGTCTGCACGGTACTGCACAAGGATGCCCGACACCCTTGGCGGTTGGTTGATCGCAACGCACGATTGATTGACGCAAGTTTCGTTGGATCCACACGTACAAGCGCAACCACCTTGGCACCCAGCGCACGTCCCTCCGCAGGTGTCTGGTGCCCCCCCACACCTGCCGGTGCAGTTGGGGTAGCACGGGATGTCACTACCCGAGAGTTCGAGCCACACGATCTTGACCAGGTCCTGATCTCCACTTGTCCCGTTCCTGCACGGGTCGAACCTGAGCTGCTTGATCGTGCCGGCCCATAGGGCATTGCGGGCGATCATATCCAGGACCTTCGAGCAGCGCCCAACACTTGGATCGCAACCGTCGAAGGTGAACTGCAAGCTCTTGTCGGCAGTGAAGCTCGTCGAGGTTGTGGTGGTGAAGAAGACCTCCATCTGCGCGTCCGGGCACTTACTGGTCAGCTCTAGGCTCAGGTACCTGTTTGACGAGGCAAGAAGGGCGCGAGAGGATAGGTCTTCACTGACAATGCCCGGGTCAGTTGGCCCCGGATCGAGGACGAGGTGGCCACAAGCGTCGACGCTAAGGGGGTCTTCGTTGCGCGCCGTCCATCCTTCGGCCGTGCTGTTGAAGTTCCACCGCAGTGCGGCCACCGGCTGGGGCACAAGCAGGAGCAGCGTTAGCCAGAGGAACGTCATTGTTCTGGAACACACGACCTGTGGGAGTGCAGTCATTGCATGCGAACGCTTGCGTGGCATGTGGGCGCCTGACCAGCTCACATTACATCCAACACCGGTGCGTCGAAAAGCTTCCATCTCAAGTTCTCGTTGCAGAAATCGGCGCTTGAGCGAGCAAGTTCTGCACGCGCAATCATCATGCTCCCGAACTCGGCCCGCACCGGTGCACCCCTCCGGGATGAAACGGGATGATCACCAGCGGCCCAGCCGGCAGCAGTTCCCGCCAGATCATCGACCCCACCGTGAACGGCAGGCTCGATCGCACGACGAAGTCCACTGCCTTCCCGTCGATCCACGTCTGCACCCAGAAGCTCTGCGCGGTCGGTCTCAGCGGTTCGACGTGTGAGCGGCGCGTCCAGATCTCTTCGCCGCGAATCCGTTCGCGCTCGATCCGGACCGCGCCGTAGTCGCAGAAGATCAGGGGGCGATCGAACAACTTGAACGAGAGGATGAAGTTCGTTGGTGCAACGTCGGCCAGCGGCTTTTCCAAGCGCACCTCGAAGTACACGTACTCAGCCCGGTCTTGATCCGGGCGGGTCACGCGGCGGTGTTTGCGCTGCGGGTCCGTCGGCAGGCCGAAGTGGCAGTATCCCAGCACGTTGGAGAACTGCTCGATGAAAGCGTAGGTCCGTTCTCGAAACGGTCTCGCGTACAGCAACCGCCGCGTCCACTCCTCCGTCCGGCGGCGGTGCCTGGCGCTGACACCCGCTACAACCTCTCCCAGCGGCTTGTTGAAGGCCGCCGCCAGGCGGCGGGCGACACTCAGCGTGGGCGCGATCTTCCCGCCAAGGTACCGTGAGACAGAGCTGGGATGCAGCGGGGCGCCGCGTCGGGATCGCACCCTTCCCGCGACCCCGGAGAGCTTCTGCCCATCCACTTCCTCGCGGAAGCTTTCCGCAAGCTCCACGCGGATGTCCGGGTCATCCGGGAACTTCGTGATGTCACCAGAATCAGGCCGTGAGTCGTCGAGCGTCTTCACAGGCTGGCGAGCCATACAAACCTCACGAAGGCATACGAACTAGACCAACCTCCATCGCAAACTGCGGCAGTGAGATGTTGCGGGCCGTGACCTCACCCACCGTTATCGTACTGCGGGAGCGCCAAGATGGACGGGTGATACTGCGATTCAAAGTCGTCCGTCAAGGCGCGCATCGGACGAAGGTGTGCTCACGATGGTGGCGAAGACCGTGTCCCGCCCGGCCGTTACCGAAGAAACACTGCGATCACGACACCACGAAAGGACGACACCACGAAAACGCGGAGTCATAGCCACCAACTCCCCGGCTCGTGCGCGCGTGTCCACGTCGCCACACCGTTGCCGTTGGCTGTCACCTGCTGCGAGGCCACGATCGTCCCGTTCTGCGTCACAAAGAACGCCACCGTCGCCCCCGCGCCCGCACTGCCCAGCGTGCATGTGAAGGTCACGTTCTGGTTCGCCGTGACCGGGTTCGGTGAGATGCCGAGGCTCGGGCTGATCGTCACGCAGCTCTGGTTGCTGCACACCTGATTCGTGCCGCAGCTTCCCGTGCACGACCCGCCGCAGCCGTCGGGAGCGCCACCGCACTTGCCGCCGCAGCTCGGCGTGCACGCGCCCGATACAGTGATTGGGCTCGAGTCGTATCCCGTGTTGTTGTTGTCGTTGGTCTCCGTCCAGTACAGCGGCGAGTCGACGTAGGCACCAATGTAGTACGAGCCGGTAGCCCAACTCGGCAGCGGCACGGGCACGTTGACCGGGTACACAAGCCCGCTTTGTAGCCCATCGCGAGGAGCGTCGAAGGTAGTCAACTGCGAGTCCGAAAGGCTGATGGTCGGATCAGTGCTCAATATGATGGAGGTGCGGATGTAAACTCCGGATTGCGTAATGCTCCCGCCCTGATTTCCAACGCGGACGGTGACACTAATGCTCTGGCCTGCCGTTGCGGAACTCGGTCCGTCAACGCCCACAACGATGAAGTCGGGTGTCGCCCAAGCGGGATGCGGCGAGGCGGCGAAGACGGTCGATGCAGTGAAAGCAACGACAAGGGCGCGGACGCAATTGGTCATGTCTTATCTCCCCCGATGGCCGTTCCGGCACGAGTTCGTTTCTCTTGATGAGACCTTGTCAACGCCAACTCTTCCTCAAGTAGCCCACCAACCACAACGCCAAGTCGCCACCTTTAGCGTGCAAGACCGCGCCCTTCAGATCCCCGGTTTTGCATGGCCTCTGCCGCCATGAAGCATATGGCACCCTCACCTCCATCCTCTCCCGCAGGTTTGCGGGCGAGGAAG
>JACQVA010000232.1 GCA_016210005.1 Deltaproteobacteria bacterium
CAGATCGATTCCGCAGTAGTATCGGTGCTGCTGTGTGTAGAAGTTCATCAAGGCTCCTCCTCTTCTCCCCGGTGGGGAGGTCGTTGTGAGATGCAGCCACCGTACCCCGCCGGCGTGGCTAGGGGGAGCCCTTGATGAGGATCAAGCCGATCGAGACCGACGCGAAAAGAACGCGCGGCTCATCGGCAGGACGTTGGGCGGCGGGAATCGAGGGGGAGCAGAGTGCCCTGTAGGCAGGCGAAGCAAGCGACCACCACCGCGGAGCCGTGTCAGCTCGAGATCGTACTGGCCGAATCGAAAGCGCCGATGTGGCGCCCTCAGCTGGCGGGGGTCCTCGCCAGCCGGCGTAGCCGAGACCTGCGTGAGAAGAGCTTGTCCCTTGTGAACTCGCAGTTTCGCTCGGAGCACGCACCGTGAGTACGCGGTTCCCTTTCCGCGCGGACGACCTGACGCTCGCTGCAATAAACGCCCTCGTCCATACACTGCACCCGGAGGTCGACGTGGCCCACTTCGAGGTCCGAGAGACGTTCCTCTTCGGCTCCGGGCAGGTGTCGACGGCGGGCCGCATCGCGTTGAGCGTCACGTACGAAGGAGAACGCGCTGCCGAGTTCCCGCGGGAGGTGGTGCTCAAGGTCGCGCGTCCCGAGCTTGGCGCGCTCCCGCTCTATGCGAACGAGGTTTCGTTCTACACGCGCCTGCGGCGGGAGCTCGGCACGCACGTCGAGACGCCGCGCTGCGTCGGCGGAATCCACGACGCTACGACGGGCATGTTCGGTCTCGCTCTCGAGGATCTCCGTACGCGGGGAGCGACTTTTTCGAACGTCAAGACGCCGCACTCGATCGCCGACATGCACTCCCTTCTCGACTCGGCGGCGCGGCTGCACGCGGCCTACTGGGAGAGCCCCCGATTCGCGACGGATCTCCGCTGGGTGCAGACGCACGTCGAGGGGGAGCTGCATGCGTTCTTCGAACATCCGGATCTCGTACCTGCGCTGATCCGCCAGCAGGTCACCGACGTGCAGTTCAAGCGCGAGCTGGTCCAGGCGATCGGGCAGACGCCGGATACGCTGCACGCGCAGGTGCGTCGGGTGCAGGCGCACCACGCGCGGCTACCACGCACGGTCGTGCACGGCGACATGCACGCGGGGAACACCTACCGGCTCCCGGATGGGACCGGGGGCTTGGTCGACCCGCAGCTCAGCGTGCGCGGCTTCTGCATGCACGACGTCACGTACCTCCTGGCGACCGGGTTGTCCGTAGAGCAGCGCCGCCGGCACGAGCGCGAGCTGCTCGCGTACTACCTCGACCGTCTGCGAGCTGCAGGCGTTGAGCGCCCGCCCGATCCGCATGCCGCATTCCTCGAGTACCGCCGCGCGGTGGCATGGTGCGTGTACGTCGGCTGGCTCACCACTCCCATCGAGAACTACGGCTGGGAGATCACGGTAATGAACCATGTGCGCCTCCTGACCGCCTACCGCGATCTCGAGACGGCCGCAGCGATCGCTTCCCTACCCGATGCCTGAGTTCCTCTTGCGCTTCATCACGTTGCCCTCGCGCCTCTAAACCGCGACGGCGGCGGGACGACATTCCGCCGTACCCCCGCCGCCTCAACACCTATAAGGCCTCCGTTGTCAAGAAGACGCAGCGGTAGCGCCACGGGGGCGGGGGGCGCTCGCGGGAAGCAGACGCGGCGGGCGCGCTGAGGAGGGTGAGCTGACTGCGTTTCACATCACGAGGGGGTCACCGTCACGAGAGGGTCACATCACGTCACGAGGGGGCCTGGAGTGCGATAGAGGTGGATTCGATCAGCTTCCGAAACTTCCGATCCGTCGCCTTCAATGCTCCAGCTCGCCGAAGCATTTCGCTCACGGCAAAGGGTGGCGCCGCCTCCGCTACTTCCCCAACCCGGACCGGATCGAGGTGGATGTAGAGCTTGGAGTACGATGCCGCCGGGCGCGTTCGCTACCCGACGGCGAGTTTCAGCTCAGGCAGCGGAGAGATGCCGGAAAAGCGAGCCCCTCGCCTCTACAACTCCTGATCCCCACTCCGACCTCCGCGTCCGCTCTCGCCGCCTGGCTTCACCGCCGGGGTCTGCTATACGCGGATCGCCGGAGGTCGTGAGCGTGACATTGGCCAGCCCTAACCAGCCCACCGCGATCGCGTTCACCGGTGGGCGCATCCTCACGCTCGACGCCACTCTCGGCGAGCCGGAAGTGCTGATCATCGACAACGGCCGTATCGCCGCGGCCGGCGAGCGGGCGCTGCTGCAAGCCTATGCGGGCGTGGCGGTCGAGCCCTTGGGCGGGCGCACGCTCGTGCCTGGTTTTATCGACGCCCACAATCATCTCTCGATTGCGGCGCTGCATCCGCTGTGGGCCGACCTCTCGCAGGTGCGCTCGCTCGAAGAAATGAAGCAAGCACTGGCGGCGCAGGCGGCGCGCGAGCCCGAGGCGCGCTGGATTCGCGGCGCAAACTGGAACGAAGTCACCACCAATGTGTTGCCTGACCGCCATGACCTCGATGCGCTCGGCTTCGATCGGCCGGTGATCGTGGCGCACTACACGCTGCACCAAGGCGTGGTCAGCTCGCACGGGCTCGATGACTTGGGCATCGGGCCCGAGACACCCGATCCACCTGGCGGGGTGATCGCACGGGGTACCGACGGAAAGCCGAGCGGCTTACTCGTCGAGTGCGCCTGGAGCCAGGCGCATGCCCGCTCGCTGGCGGCCTACCGCCAACCCGAGCGCTGGGCCGAGTTGATCGCCGCCCGCGGGCGCCAGCTCTTGCGCGACGGCATCACCTGCGTGCACGACGCCGCTTGTTCACCGGCGGCCGAGGCGGTTTACCGTGCCCTGCACCGGGCCGGCACGCTGCCGCTGGCGGTGCTGATGATGCCGCACCCCGAGGCGATTCTGACGGGGCTGGCGCCGGAACGTCTGGAGGGGCCGCTCACTGGCGACGGCGATGAGTGGCTGCGCGTGGGTCCGCTCAAACTGTTCGCCGATGGCGGCATCGCCCCGGCGATGGACGTGAGCATCGCCGGCATGCGTAGCGCTTTCGGGATCGAGATCCCGGGCCTGGCGGCGGGCGTGGCGCAAGCGGTCGAGCGCGGCTTTCGCGTCGCCGTCCACGCCATCGGGAACGTAGGACTGCGTAACGCCCTGGCGGCGTTTAGCCTGGCTGCCCGCGCGCGCGACCTGGACCATCGCTTCCGCGTCGAGCACGCCTGCCTGGCCTCGCCTCCCCAGATCGAGGAGATGGCGAGCCTGGGCGCGGTGGGCGTGGTGCAACCTGGCTTTCTGCACCACATCGGCCAAGCGGTCGAGGCGGTGCCGTGGGACGAAGAGATTTGGCTGCCGTTCGGCGCCATGGCGGCTGCCGGTGTCGCCCTGGCGGCATCGTCCGACGACCCGTGCGCTTTCCACCAGCCGCTGCTGACGGCTGCCTGCGGGACCACGCGCCGCACCGGCTCGGGCGGCGTTCTCGGCCTTGAGCAAGCGCTCGGCTACGAGCGCTGGCTGCACGCTTACAGTGCCGGTGCGGCATATGCCGGCGGGCAGGAGCACGAGCGCGGCACGCTCACGCCCGGCAAACGCGCCGACTTGGTGGTGCTCGAAGGCGCACTCGAGGCCGAACATCCGCCGCGCGTCAGGCAAACCTGGGTTGCCGGCCGGCTCGCTTACGGCGAGCCGCTGCCGCGCGCCGGCACATAGGCCGCGGCCCGGATCAGCGCCGGCGCGAACGCCGCGGCCGATTGCGCTCGGCGGGCGGATCGCTGGGGCTTGCCGGCTCCGGCATGGGGGCCGGGGGCTTGCCGACCGGCAAGCGCAACGCCACCAGCGCGCCTCCGCCGGGGTGGTTAGATGCCGTCACCGTGCCGCCGTGACTTTCGACGGTGCGTCGCACGATGGCCAACCCCAAGCCCGTGCCGCCTTGGCGGTGCGAAAAGAACGGCTCGAAGACGCGCGGCAGGTCCTCGGGGCGAAAGCCCGGGCCGCGGTCTCGCACCCGGCATTCGACCCAAGCGGTGCCCGCTTCGCCGGGCACCAACTCGACTTCTGTCACTACGTCACTACCCCGGGGCGCATGTTGCACGGCGTTCTGGATCAGGTTCTGCACCGCCTGTTGCAACCTTGATGCGTCCATGGCCACGGGCGGCAGACCCGGCGCCAGCGAGGTCTCGAACCGCACCCCCGAGGCCGCCGCCGCGGGCCCGCACTCGCGCACGGCGTAGCTTACGACGTCGGCGAGTGCCCCCGGAGCCAACTCCAGCTCCTGCACCTTGCCGTAGTCGAGCAAGTCAGCCGTGAGCTGGCGCAGCCGACCGGCGGCACCGCGCAGCGCCGCGATGAACGGCTGATGCTCTTGCTGCTGGCCAAAGCGCGCCTCGAAGGCATCGAGCGTGCCGGTGATCGCAAACAGCGGATTGCGCACCTCGTGAGCGACGCCCGCTACCAGTGCCCCCAACGCCGCCAGCACTTCGCTGTGCCGCAGCTCCTGCTGCATGCGCTCGCACTCCCCCATCTCCGCCTGTAGCCGCACATTGGCTGCCGCCAGCTCGCGCGTGCGCGCCTCGACTCGGCGTTCGAGCTCGGCGCCCACCCGTTCCAATGCCCGCGCGGCCCGGAAGAGGTCGGCAAAGACCGCGACTTTCGCGCGCAAGACCTCCGGCACCAGCGGATGAAACAGGTAATCCACGGCCCCAGCGAGGTAGCTGCGCAGCAGTTGGGTGCCGTTAACATCGGTTGCGGTGACGAAAATTATCGGCGTGTATTGCGAGCGCTCGCGCTGGCGAATCAGCGTCGCCGTCTCCAAGCCGTCCATGCCGGGCATGTTGACGTCGAGCAAGATGACGGCGAAGTCGCGCTTGAGGATCTGGCGCAGCGCCTGCTCGCCGGAGCTTGCAGTGAAGAGGTTGTACCCGTCTTGGGCGAGGACGGCCTCTGTCGCCAGCAGGTTCTCCGGCCGGTCGTCGACCAGCAGCACGTTGACGCCATCGTCCACGTTCATGTCAACACAAAAGAAGTATAGAGCAGCCGGCCTCGGCTGTCAGCAGGTCGGCGCGCGGTGCACGGATCGGACAGGTGAACCACAGAGAGGCGCCGAGGGCGCCGTGAAAGAGCCCAGAGCACGGGAAAACACGGCTCGGAGACGCTAGAGCCGCGGAGAAGAGCAAGGAGGGTGATCCCCGTGCCCCACGGGGCTGGCTGAAGTCGAGAGCCGACCCTGAGCCTCGAACGGGCTCGCAGAGTCCTCTCTGTGTGTTCTGAGCCTCGGTGGTTTCCTTGTGTTCACGGCTGGTCGTCGGCGAGGTCGCCGAGGCGCTTACCTTGGCGGGCGCGGGCGCGGGCCTTCTCCACCACCGCGGCGAGGACCGGATCGGTCTTGGCCATGCCGAAGCGCAGTAGTGCGGGCAGGCACAGCCGCAGGAAGCGCGCCGTCATCAGCTGGAGGTTGTGCCGCGGTGCGGTAATCTCGTAGCGCCGTTTTTCGATCGCCTCGAAGATCGCGTCGGTGACGATCTGCGGCGGGTACTTCGGACCCTTGTACGCCACCGGCTCGTCTTCCTTGAGCCAGATTTCGGTATCGATCGGCCCGGGGTTGATCAGGGCGGCGTGGATGTTGGCGCCGGCGAGGTCGTTCCACAGCCCTTCGGTGAAACTGCTGAGCGCGGCCTTGGAGGCGGCGTAGATCGCCTCGCGCGGTGGCGCCACTTTGGCGGCGAAAGAGGAGACGTTGACAATGGTGCCGCCGCCGGCGCGCAGCATGTAGGGGATGGCGGCCAAGGTGGTCCACACCGCCGAAAGGAAATTGACCTGCATGACGTGCTCGGCCTCGTCCGCCGACAGGTGGTAGATCTGTTTGTGCTTGGAAATGGCGGCGTTGTTGATGAGGATGTCGAGGCGGCCGAAGCGCGCGACGGTGTCGTCGATCACCCGCTCGGCGAAGCTGCGCTGGCCGAGATCACCGGCCAGGTAATGTGATGCGGGGGCGTGCACCCGGCATTGGCGCAGCAGCTCCTGCAAGCGGTCCTCGCGCCGCGCTACGGCGACGACGCTGGCGCCGCGCCGGGCAAAGGCTTTGGCGGTGACTTCGCCGATGCCCGACGACGCCCCGGTTACGATCACGACCTGGTCACGATAGTCCACGTCCATCCTCCCCGCCGGCGGCATTGCGCCGGTTGAAAATGTCCTGGTCGACAGCGGACGCACAGAACCGCGGGCCTGAAACTCGCCCGCGGTCTCGGCGCCATCGCTCTAGCGCGCCGGTTTCGTGGCATCCAGAACCATGCGCTTGACATTGCGGCGCATCAGGCCGGGGGCAAGCGCGCGGACAATGTAACCCGCCGTGATCGCCCGCGGCACGGTGATGTCATGTTGGCCGCGCGCCAGCGCTTTCATGATGGCTTCGATCAGCGGCGCCGGTTCGATCATCGACCGGCGCGACACCGGCGACATCCGTTCCAGCGCTTCGGCGTCGAAGAACGGGGTATTGATCGCGCCCGGGCAGACCGTGAGCACGTGTACGCCGGAGTCCTCCACCTCCAGTGATAGCGCTTCCGCCAGGCCGACCATGGCGAACTTCGAGGCGGCATAGACACTCTCGTCGGGCACGCCGATCTTACCGGCAACCGAGGCGATGAAAACGACCCAGCCGCGGCGCTGCTCGACCATGTGCGGCAGTAGCGCTTTGGTCCAGTACACGCTGCCGAGGAAGTTCACCTGCATCATACGCTCGATGTCATCGAGCTCCCACTCGAGGAAGCGCCGGTGGCGGCCGTAGCCGGCGTTGTTCACCAGCACCTCGACCGGGCCGAAATGGCGGCGCACATGGTCAGCCGCCGCGAACACCTGCGCGCGTTCGCCGACGTCACACGGGAGCACCAGCGCCTCGCCGCCGGCGCGCCGGATCTCCTCGGCGAGGGCATTCAGCTCGGCCTCGCGCCGGGCCACCAGCGCCAGCCGCGCCTGCTCGCGCGCCAAGCGCAACGATAGCAGCCGGCCGATGCCGCTCGAGGCCCCGGTCACCACCGCAACCTTTCCCTTCCATGACTGCAACCGCGCCATGCCGATCCCCCTTGCGCCGAGTGAGTGCCGGAAGAAGAAGAGAAGATAAGAAGAGCCCGATCGCGATCACTGCGGCACGGGCGTTTCCATAGTCTAACGATCGCCAGTAGTACAGCGCTGAGGCAGGCGCAGCCGTGGCCTTGAGCCGGCAGCGACATGCCGGTACACCCATCGGCGGGAGAAGGCAGACTGCGAGTGTGTTGACCCGTCTTCGCGCAAACCTCGGGCAGGCGCGGCTGAACCGGCACGAGATTGCAGGCTCGCTCGGCGACCTGGGCACGTTCTTGCCCTTGCTGGTGGGCATGGCGGCGCAGAACGGCCTCGACTTCGCCGCCTCGCTGTTCTTCGCCGGCCTGTTCAACGTCGTTACCGGCCTGACCTTCGGTATCCCGATGGCGGTGCAGCCGATGACGGCGATTGCCGCGGTGGCGCTGACCGAGGGGCTGACGGCGTCGCAGATCTTGGCGGCCGGTGCCACCGTCAGCCTGATCGTGTTGGGGCTCGGCCTGAGCGGGCTGATCGGTTGGCTCAATCGCATGGTGCCCAAGCCGGTGGTGCGCGGGCTGCAACTCGCGCTCGGCCTGTCGCTGCTGATGAAGGGGCTACAGATGGTAGCGAGCACCCAGGCATGGATCGGCCCCGACAGTTACCTTACCGGGCTGTGTGCGGCGGTGATCGTGCTGCAGCTGTTCTTCTCGCCGCGGGTGCCGGCGGCGTTGATCTTGTTCGGCGCCGGCTTGGTATTGGCGCTGTGGCGGCAGCCGGACGTTTTGCAGGCGCTGGCCTTGCACCTGACGCTGCCGGCCTGGGCGCCGCCCGCGGCGGGCGACTTCATCAGCGCGTTCGCCAAGGCCGCGCTGCCGCAGATTCCGCTGACCACGCTCAACTCGGTCATCGCCGTGTGTGCCTTGTCGGGCGACTTGTTCCCCGAGCGCAAAGCCGAGCCGCGGGCGGTGGCGGTGTCGGTCGGGGTGATGAATCTGGTGGGGGCGTGGTTCGGCGCGATGCCGATGTGTCACGGCGCGGGCGGCTTGGCCGGTCAATATCGCTTCGGTGCGCGCACCAACGGCTCGATCTTGTTCCTGGGCGCGGCCAAGATGCTGGTGGCGGTGGTTTTCGGGGCCTCGCTGATGGCGCTGTGCCGGGTGTTTCCCGCCAGCGTGCTGGGGGCGATGCTGGCCTTCAGCGGCATGGAGCTGGCGCTGGTCACCCGCGACCAAAGCCAGCGCGCCGATGCCTTCGTGATGTTGCTGACCGCCGGCACTTGCCTGGGGTTGAACAACATCGCCCTCGGCTTCGGCTTGGGGCTGGCCTTGGCCTGGGGCTTCAGCCTGCGCCCGCACCTACACCAGGGCGCAGCCGGCCACTGAGTGCCCTATTTCTTGAAACGCAAGTCCACCGTCTGCAACTTCGCGGGGTCGAGGTTGACCCAGGTCTCGACCGCTTTGAGCGATTCGTGCCAGGCCCGCAGCTTGTAGCGGCCGGGGGGAATGCCGCTGATCTGGAACTTGCCCTGGGAATCCGGCTGGGCGAAGTAGGGGTTGGCCAGAACCACCACGAAGGCCTCCATGTGCGGGTGCACGTTGCACTTGACGTCGACCACGCCCGGGGTCTCGAACGTCACGCTGCGTGATTCGCCGCGCCCGAACATGCCGAGATCGAAGTGCTTGGCCGCCGAGGTGGAAAAGACGTTGTGCAAGAAGGCGTCGCTGTTGAGGAACTCCACGGTGCTGCCGGCGACCACCGCGACCACGTGCGGGACGAACTTCATGTCCTTCTGATCGATCACCGCCTTAGCCGGCGCGGGCGTGCCGGCGCTGCCCTCGAGCGAGACCACGACGTCCTGCGGCGAACCGCCCTGCTCCGGCAACGTCACCGTGCCCTTGACGATGGCGCCGTCGCCGGCAGCATGGGCGCTGGCGCCGAGCGCCATTGCCGTGGCCAGCAGCAAACCCGTAACCTGACGTCTTCCGATCATTTCATCCTCCGTGCTCGTCATCGCCGGCGGCACGCAGAGGCGCGCCGGCTGTTCTGCGACAGGCTCTAGCACGATGGTGGCGCGATTGTGAATGGTGCGGCACCCACCACCGCGCCCCTGGCAGATCGCGCGCGCCTCAGGTATACGGCCGCGAGATGTTCGTTGGGGAGGATACTATGCGCAGAGGAACTCAGGGATGGCTGCTGGCGGGCGCGCTGCTCGTGCTCATCGGGCCGGCGGCGGCGGAATACCGCGAGGTGGCGGTGAGTAATGGGGGCACGATCAGCGGGCGCGTGCGCGCCGCCGGCGAACTGCCGGTTCTGCCCCCCCATCCGGTATTCAAGCATCAAGACAACTGCGGCGCGGCGATCGCCGATGAACGCTTGGTGGCAGGCCAGAGCGGTGAGCTGCGCAACGCCGTCGTCTACCTGACGGGAATCAGCGCCGGCAAAGCCGTGCCGCGCGAGCGAGCGCTGCGATTGGATAACAGCAAATGCGCCTTCGTGCCGCACGTGCTCAGCGCCAGCGTCGGCCAGACCATCGAGATCCACAACAGCGATCCGTTCCTGCACGACGCCCACGCCTTGCTGGGCTCGCGCACCGTCTTCAACGTCGCCATCCCCAAGGGGCGGACGGTACGCAGGCCACTGGCCTACGCCGGGCTCATCCAGCTCAACTGCAACGTTCGCCACACCTGGATGCAAGCCTACCTCTACGTCGCCGAGCACCCCTATCACGCCGTCACCGATGATCGCGGCCAATTCACGCTCAGTGAGGTGCCGCCTGGCAAGTATACGCTCACCGTCTGGCATGAACTGCTCGGCAGTGTTGACCGGGAGGTGACGGTTGAAAGTGGCAAGACCACTACGGTTGATGTGGACCTGAAGGCGGTGGCTCCAGAAGCATCGGAACTGCACGAATAAGAGATTTGTAACGCAGCGCGGCACCTTGATTGCCTGGCGGTGGCGTGGTAGCCGCCAGGCGGGAGCGATGACAGGCTCCCAGGAAACCGGCGGCAGGCGATTGCCGAGCAAGTTCCCGGCCGGCGGGATGCCGGTGACACAGCGAGACGGGCCATGGATCAGGCCTAGACGGAGGTGACCCATGAAAGTGCGTGCGTTGACCTTGGCGGCTGCGTTAGTCATTCCGGCCGCCGCGGCGTGGGCCGTGGACGGCACGGCCCTCTACGAGAAGAAGTGCAAGACCTGCCACAGCATCGGCGGCGTCGCCGGGCCGATGGCCAAGACCGGCGGCGCGCTCGACGGCGTCGGCGCCAAGCGCGATGCCACCTGGCTGCGGGAGTACTTCAAGGACCCGAAGTCGAAGATCCCCGAGTCCAAGTTCCCCAAGCTGACGCTCTCCGACGAGGAGTGGGAGGCGCTGGTGGCCTACATGCTGACGCTGAAGTAGCAGCGGTGCGTCGGTGAGCGCGCACCGCCGGCCGGCGCGCGCCCACCGACAACTAACCACCTGCTACCTCTATAGGTAAGTGGATCTGTGAACGCATATAAGATTATTTACGTAGGCCAGCCAGCTGGGAGGTGCTACGTTGCAGTTCAGCTGGAGCCGCAGTCTGTTGAAAATGCCCCACTCGGCTGCTGATAGGCAGAACCCCACGCGCCGGTCCTTTTTGAGCCAACTGCTCGCGGGCACGTTGCTCACCGGGGTAGCCGGCGCATTGGGCTCGACCATCGCCTTTTTGTTTCCGCCTGAGGAAGTCAGCTCGACGCTGGGCCCGCGCCGCGTCAAGGTCGCCAGCGCCGATGAGATGCTGCCGGGCGAGGGCAAGCTCATGCTGGTGGACGAGGAGCCGGTGTGGGTGGTGCGGCGGGCCAAGGGGTTCGCCGGCTTATCGGCGTGGTGCACGCACAAGGGCTGTGTCATCAAGTGGGACGAGCAGAGCCGGCTGTTTCGTTGCCCGTGCCACGAAGGCCAATTCGACGAGCGCGGCAACGTCATCTCCGGCCTCCCGCTGCGGCCGCTGGCGCGCTTCCGCGTCGGCGTGGTGCGCGGTGAGGTGTACGTCTCGCGCGGCGACGAGCGCAGCGTCTAGGGGCCGCGCGTGTTGACGTCGATCGCCGAGCTTCTTCGCGCCGAACGTGATCGCACGGTTCCGGGCCACGTCAACCTGCTGCACTACCTGGGCGGCCTGACGGCGATCTTCTTCGCGCTCGAGGTCGCCACCGGTCTATTGCTGACGATCTACTACCGGCCCTCAGCGGCGGGGGCCTATTACAGCACGGGCGTGATCATGGACGAGGTGCGCTTGGGCTGGCTGATCCGCTCGGTGCACCGCTGGGGTGCCGACCTGTTGATCCTGCTGAGCCTCACGCACCTGGCCCGCGTATACTTTGCCCGCGCCTACCAGGCCCCGCGCCAACTCAACTGGACGGTCGGCATCCTCCTGTTCGTGCTGCTGCTAACTGCGAGTTTTACCGGCATGCTGCTGCCGTGGGATCAGTATGCGTACTGGTACACCGACTCGGCCCGCGCCGCGATCGCGGCGGTGCCGGTACTGGGCAAGATGATGCTGACGCTGTTTTGGGGCGGCTGGGAGATCAGCGAAGAGGTGCTGCTGCGGTTCTACGCTCTGCACGTCGGCATGGTGCCCTGGCTGGCGGCCAGCTTGGTGTTCGTGCACGTGCTGCTGGTGTGGCGTTTCGGTATCAAGGAGCCGGCGCGGGCCGCCGGGGCCGCGCCGGTGCCGTTCGTGCCGGATTTCTTGCTCAACCTGCTGATCGCGGTGTTGCTCGTCGGCGGGCTGCTGCTGTCGGTGTCGGTGATCTTCCCGGCAACCTTGCTGGCACCGGCCGATCCGCTGTCAGCGCTGCCGCAGCCGCAGCCGCGCTGGTACTTTCAGCCGCTGCGCGAGTTGTTGCAGGATCTGCCGGGTTGGGGTGCGGGCTTGGGGGCGGTGGCCTTTCTGTTGGCGTTGTTCCTGATTCCGGCGCTCGACCGCAGGCCGGCGCCGCCGCTGTGGCAGAAGGGTTTGCAACGGGCCGTGGGCGTGGCGGTGATCGCCGCGGCGCTGCTGTTGGGGGCGCGGGGATACCTGCGGTAACTTATGAGGATGCGGCCGGGTTTGGCGCTGGTAGGTCTGTTGCTGCTGCCGGCCGTCGCGACAGCTGCGCCGGAGTCGTGCGGCACTTGCCATCCGAACGTAAAGACCGAATACGGCGAGAGCGTTCACGCCAAGGAGTTCGGCTGCACCGGTTGCCACGGCGGCGACGCCACGATCGAGAGCGAAGAGGCCCATGCCGCCGCCAAGGGCTACCTCGGCAAGCCCAGCCGCCAAGCCGTTCCGGCGCTGTGTGCGACTTGTCACGCGGACCCGACGCGCATGAAAGCTTTCGGCCTGCCGACCGACCAGTACGCGCAATACCAGACTTCGGGACACGGCGTGCGCTTGGCCCAAGGCGATGCGCGGGTGGCGGTGTGCAGCGATTGCCACGGTAGCCACCGTATCCTGGCACCGCAGCAGCCGCTCAGCCCGGTGTCGCGCCGCAACATTTCCGCCACCTGTGGCCGCTGTCACTCCGACCAGCCGCTGATGGCGGAGTACCGGCTGCCGGCCGATCAAGTAGACAAGTTCCGCCGCAGCGTTCATGGCGTCGCGCTCTTCGACGAGGAGCACCGTTCGGCGCCGACTTGCGCCACCTGTCACGGACCCCACGGGGCGGTGGCGCCGCAGGTGGGGTCGATTCGGGCCGTCTGCGGGCACTGCCACGAGCGCACGCGCGAGTACTTCAACCAAGGGCCGCACCGCCAGGCAGCCGACGACGGGAAGATGTCGGAGTGCGTCAGCTGCCACGGCTATCACGACACCGCGGCGCCCGATCGCGCCCTCTTCGATACCACCTGCCCGAGCTGCCATGAGCCTGGCAGCAACGGAGTGTTGGCGGCGCAGAAGCTGAAGACGCTGCTGACGCAAGCCCAGGACTCGGTGGCCACGGCCCACGCCGAGATCGCGCGCGCCGCCGAGACCTCGCCCACCGTCGCCCGCTATCGCCCGCGCCTGCAACAAGGCTGGGCGCATTTCATGGAAGCCCTGCCGCTGCAGCACGCCTTGGCGGTGGAGCGCGTCGACGACTTGACCCGCAGCGCCCGCTCGATCGCCGAGGACGTGCGCGCGGCGGTCCATGGTGCCGAACAGCAGTGGCAGCTGCGCTACGTCCTGCTCGGCCTGGCGTGGGTCTTCATCCTGTTCACCGCCGGTGTTGCCTACTCGCGCAAGAAGGAGCGCCAGCGCGTGCGCGCCCAAGGGGAGAGCGAACCGCGCTGAGCGCGCGCTGCCGGTGCGTAATTTCGGGGCCATGCGCGAGAGCATCCGAACCTGGGCCAAGCGGTCGGCCGTGACGCTGGTGGTCTTCATCCCCGCCGGCGCCGCGTTCATGTTTCTCTCCATCCAAGTGTCGTCGCAGCCGCGCTTTTGCGGCAGCTGCCACTTCATGGCGCCGTATTACGAGTCGTGGAAGACCTCGCGGCACAAGGAGGTGGCCTGCGTCGAGTGCCACATCCCGCCGGGGATCACCTCCGAGTTCCGCAAGAAGTACGAGGCCCTGGCCATGGTCGCCCGCTACTTCACCGGCACCTACTCGACCAACCCCTGGGCCGAAGTCGACGATCAGAGCTGCCTGCGCAGCGGCTGTCACGTCAAGCGCGTGCTCCTCGGCCGCGAGCTCTACCAGGGTGTGCTCTTCGATCATCAGCCGCATCTGACGGAAATGCGGCGCGAAAAGCAGCTGCGCTGCACCAGCTGCCATTCACAGATAGTTCAGGGCAGTCATATATCGGTAACTCCGACCACCTGTTTCCTGTGCCACTTCAAGAATGCCGCGCCCAATTCCGGCACCGCGCGCTGCACGCTGTGCCACGCGATCCCGGACAAGATGATCACCACCGCCGGCCTGTCGTTCAACCACGGCGACGTCAAACGCTTCGACATGAACTGCATGGCCTGCCATCAGGGTATCATCAAAGGCGACGGCGAGGTCCTGCGCGAGCGCTGCTTCACCTGCCACAACGACACCGAGCGAATCGAGCGTTACGGCCAGACCGAGTTCCTCCACCGCACCCACGTCACCGATCACAAGGTCGAGTGCCTCAACTGCCACATGGAAATCAGCCACCGGATTCCGGCGCGCGAGGAAGCGCTGAGTACCGCCTGCCAAAGCTGCCACAGCTCGGCCGCGGGCCATTCGCCGGTGCGCGATCTCTACCGCGGCATCGGCGGCCGCGGCGTCACCCCGCGGCCGGCGGCTATGTACCTCGCCGGCATCCACTGCGAGGCCTGCCACAACCGCCCGCAAGGTGACGTCCAAACCGCCAACGAGGTCAGCTGCATGGCCTGCCATGGCCCCAAGTACCTCACCATCTATCGCGGTTGGCAGGCGGGGCTGAAACAACGAGTTGACGGCGTGCGCAGCGAGCTGCAAAAGGCCACCGCCGCCCTGGCAGCACAGCAATTGCCGGCAGACCCGCTGGCCGACGCCAAAGCCAATCTCGCACTGCTCGAACAGGGCCGGGCGATCCACAACCCCGGCTATGCGGTCGACCTGGTCAGCAAGGTGCACAGCGACATCACCGCGGCGCTGAGTGCCGCTGGCGCGCCGCCTAGTGCTGCCCCGCCGTGGGTCGAGGCGCCTTACCAGATTCAGTGCCTGAAGTGTCACATCGGGATCGAGTTACAGTCGGGTAGCGCTTTCGGTCAGCAGTTCTCGCATACGCCCCACGTCGCCCGCGCGCGCCTGCGCTGCACCGCTTGCCACGGCGGCCCCGACCGTCACGGCACTCTCACGCTCACCGCCGCCGGCTGCGCCAGCTGCCATCAGCGCATCGCTCAGCCTATGGCCGGAGTCGCCGCCGCCGACTGCCTGGCTTGTCACACGGCCGACATCGGGCAGGCGTTCGCGCAGGTTGCCTTCCCGCACGAGAAGCACATCGAGGCCGGGCTCGACTGCGAGATGTGCCACGCGGGCGTGGCCGACAAACCCCACCGCCAGTTCGCCCACTCGCCCGGCGCGCTGCCGCCGCGCGGCCACGGCTTTTGCGCCACCTGCCACGGCGGCGACGTGCTCGCCGACGACGGTAGCATGCCCGAGGGCGCCAATTGCGGCCTGTGCCACGCCAGCCCGTGAGCCCAGGCGCTGCGCACCTAGCCAGCATGCCAATCACTTGACGCGACAGCTGCTGAGTCTGCAATAGCAATGAGCTTGGCTTCTTATCGCATTAGGCTTTACTCGTTGACTGGCTGGTTGCCTCGGCAGCCATTGCGAGCTTTTACCTGGTCATCATTTAAGCGCAACTATGGATAGCCATAAGAAAGATTATGTAGACTACGCAGTGACCGGGTGCTACCCTGCACCGCAGTCTAGAGGAAGCGCTGAAGCTATGGCCCGTTCCCGCAACCCAAGCAGTAGTTCCTCCCACCCCGTTTCGGGTGCCGGCGCGCTCGGCGCTGCGGCAGGCGGCTGTGATGATTGAAGCCGCGCCCGCGCGCGCCCCCGCCGCGTCCTTCGCCATGCCGGGTTGAGCTGTCATCGCCAACCAACCGCGGCAGCGTGATGATCCCCTTCACCAACCTCCGTTCGAGGCTCCAGCTGAAAGGACTGAGGCGCATGATCAACGTCTTCCGCAAACTGCCCGATGCCGTGCTCCGTCTCGCGGTCGTCGTCATCCTGCTGGTGGCGGCCGTGACCACGGTGCTCTCCCTGCTCCCGCCCGAGTTGAAACGGGCCGACTTGCAGAAGGCCGCCGCGGTGCAGGCGGAGTTACTGCGCCCGGTCAAGTACGCCGGCGTGCCCGCCTGCGCCGAGTGCCATGAGGCGCAATACACGGAGACCAAGGGCGGCTACCACCGCAACGTCTCCTGCGAGACCTGCCACGGCGCGGCCAAGGCGCACGCCGAAAGCCCGATCGATATCAAGCCGCCGGCGCCGCGGGATCGGGCTTTCTGCCCGACCTGCCACGCCTACAATGCCTCGCGGCCGCGCGGCTTCCCGCAGATCAACCCGGTGATGCACAATCCCATGAAGGCCTGCATCGCCTGCCACCAGCCGCACGACCCCAAACCCCCGACCGTTCCGGGCGAGTGCTCCGCCTGCCACGGCGAGATCGAGCGTACCAAGGTGGTCTCGCCGCATGCCCTACTCGACTGCACCACCTGCCATACCACCCCCGAGTCACACAAGGTGAGTCCGCGGCTGGTGCGGCCGAGCAAGCCGAGCAGCCGCGACTTTTGTGCGCAATGCCACGGCCAGGACGCAGCGGTCGAAGGGCCGCCGAAGATCGAGGTCGCCACCCACGGCGAGAAGTACGTCTGCTGGCAATGTCATTACGCCCACATGCCGGAGGTGCATCATGAATAGGCGGCGGTTTCTACGTAAGCTCGCCTCCCTGCTGCTGGCCCTCGGGGTGCCGGCCGGATTCACTCGCCGGCCGGCGGCCGCCGCCCACAACGGCAAGAACGGCGGCAAGCCCTTTTACGGGATGGGGGTCGACATCGACAAATGCATCGGCTGCGCCAAGTGCATGGAGGCGTGCAAGATCGAGAACGAGGTGCCGGCGGAGCCGTTCTTCTTCCGCACCTGGGTCGAGCGCTACGTTATCAAGCGCGACGGCAGCGTCGCGGTGCAGAGCATCGGCACCGCCACCAACCCGTCGGCCGAGGCCGTTTCCGAGAAGGAGATCCTGCGCAGTTTCTTCGTGCCCAAGCTGTGCAACCAATGCGCCAATCCGGCGTGTGTTCAGGTTTGCCCCGTCGGCGCCACCTTTCAGACCGAGGACGGCGTGGTCTTGGTTGACGATAAGCGCTGCATCGGCTGCCGTTACTGCATCCAGGCCTGCCCCTATGGCGCCCGCTACCTGCACCCGGAGAAGAAGACCGCCGACAAGTGCACTTTCTGTTACCACCGAATCTCGAAAGGGCTGCTGCCCGCCTGCGTCGAGGTCTGCCCGACACAGGCGCGGGTCTTCGGCGACGTCAACAGCGTCGCCAGCCCGCTGGCGCGGTTGAAGCGTATGAACAAGGTCCACGTGCTCAAACCGCACCTCAACACCGAGCCCAAGGTGTATTACGCCAACCTTGACGGAGAGGTGAAATGAATCACGAGCTGCTTGCAAGGCTGGCGGAATTGAGCAAAGAGGTGCAGGGGTACATATATCCCAACGAGATCGAGATCCACTGGTCGGTGTTGATCGTGGTCTATCCGTACCTGACCGGACTGGTCGCCGGCGCTTTCATCCTGGCCTCGCTGGTGAAGGTCTTCAACGTCGAAGAAGTGCAGCCGACATACCGTTTATCGTTGCTGACGGCGCTGGCGTTTCTACTGATCGCGCCGCTGCCCTTGCTGTTGCACCTCGGCCATCCCGAGCGTGGCTACGAGGTGCTGATCACGCCCAACCCGACCTCAGCGATGGCGATGTTCGGCTTCGTCTATGCCTGGTACCTGATGGCGGTGCTGCTACTCGAAGTCTGGTTCGCCTACCGCAAGGATCTCATCCTCTATGCCCGGCAGGAGCGCGGGTTGATGAAGTGGATTCATCGCCTGCTGGCGCTGTTCTCGAACGACGTCAGCCCGGCGGCGGTCGCGTTCGATCACAAGGCGGTGAAGGTGATCACCATCATCGGTATCCCTTCGGCGTTCCTGCTGCACGGCTACGTCGGCTTCATCTTCGGCTCGATCAAGGCCAATCCCTGGTGGAGTTCGGTGCTGATGCCGATCGTCTTCCTGTTTTCCGCCATCGTCTCCGGCATCGCCTTGGTCATCTTGCTTTACATGCTGATCACGCCGTTTCGCGGCGAGCCGATCGACATGAAGTGCCTCGATAAGATGGCCTCGTTCCTGTTCTACGCGGTGATCGTCGACTTTTCGCTCGAGTGCCTCGATTTCATCCATCGGCTGTACGAAAGCGAGGAGTCGATCAAGATCCTGTCGCAGTTGGTGATGAACAAGCTGATCATCAGCCTGCTGGTCATGCAGGTGCTACTGGGGATGATCGCGCCGCTGGGCATCATGGTGTCGATCAAGCTGCTGAGCTTGAATGAGGAGTTGCGGCGACTGCTGTACTTCATCTCCGTGTTGCTGATCCAACTGGGGATTTTCAGCACGCGGTGGAACGTCGTGATCGGCGGGCAGATGTTCTCGAAGAGCCTGATGGGTCTGACGACCTACAAGATGGAAATCATGGGCATCGAGGGACTCGTGACCGCGCTGGCGCTGCTGATCATGCCGTTCTTCGTGCTGGCGGTCTTGATCAAGCTCTTGCCGCCGTGGGACACTGCCCCGGCCGGGGTTGCGGGCGAACGGGTCGCCGCGTGACAGCCGGCGGGCGAGTGGTCGGAGACGGGTGAGGACGGCGAGTCAGCGGTTGGCGAAGCGAGGGTTGGGAAGGGGCGGCACTCCATGTGGATACGCAAGCGCGTGGCGCTGGTGTTGGCGAGCATAACCCTGACGCTGGTGCGGCCGGCGGCGGCCGAGGATGAAATCACTAACGAGGCCTGCCTAGCGTGTCACGCGCTCGAGGACTTGGTTGGGAGCGACGGCCGGTCGCTGGTCGTCGACGCCGGAGCCTTCAGCGCCTCCACCCATGGAACGTTGCCGTGCACCACCTGCCACGCCGACGCCACCACCGTGCCGCACGAGGAGAAACCCGCGCGCATTGGGATCGCCACCTGTGCCACGTGTCATTCGGAGGTGGTGGCAACCTACGAGAAGAGCGTTCACGGCGAAGCTCGCACCAACGGCGCCACTGACGCCGCCACCTGCGCCAGCTGCCACGGCTCGACGCATACGGTGCGCCAGCACAGCGATATGGGCTCACCCGTCTACCCGCTCAATCTGCCCCGCACCTGCGGCGCGTGCCACGGCGACCCCGAGTTAGCCAAGCGGCACGGCATTCCGGTGGTCAACGCCTATCAGTTGTACCTGGACTCGATTCACGGCCGCGCGCTGACGCACAGCGGGTTGCTGGTGGCGGCCAATTGCTCGAGCTGTCATGGGTTCCACGATATAAGGCCAAAGAAGGACGCCGAGTCCAAGGTGTCGCGACTGAGCGTCCCGGCGACGTGCGGTGGTTGCCACGCCGGGGTGATGGAGGCGTATGACAACGGTGTGCACGGCCGCGCGGTCAAGCACGGCAACCTCAAGGCGCCGGTGTGCATCGACTGCCACACCGCGCACCAGATTGCGCGCGTCGACACCGACCCCTGGAAGCTGCGCATCATCGCCGAATGCGGCACCTGTCACGAGGAGTCGCTGAAGACCTACCGCGACACCTTCCACGGCCAGGTGACGGCCCTGGGCTTCACGCCGGTGGCGCGCTGTTCCAATTGCCACGGCTCACACCGTGTGTTGCCGGCGGCCGACCCGGAGTCGTCGATTGCACCGGCCAACCTGGTGGCGACCTGCCAGAAGTGCCACCCGCAGGCGGGCCCGAAATTCGTCCTCTTCTCCCCCCACGCCGACCACGAAAATCCCGAGCGCAACCCCGGCCTGTACTACGCCGCCCGCCTGATGACTTTGTTGATCGTCGCCGTGTTCATCTTCTTCGGCATCCACACGGTCTTATGGCTGTTGCGTTCGCTCATCGAACAGCGCAGGCTCAACGGGCGGCGGTAGCGGCGGGAG
The DNA here is from genome assembly GCA_016210005.1 of Deltaproteobacteria bacterium. NCBI lineage: Bacteria > Pseudomonadati > Myxococcota > Myxococcia > Deltaproteobacteria bacterium. Next base: position 19,674 of record JACQVA010000232.1, read on the forward strand.
TGTTCGCGATGGGGCGACAGGAGTGACCAGGATGGCGTCGGCGGTTTCCAGCACAGCCAAGTACTACGTCCGCATCGACCTATTCCACCGCCTCGTCCACGGTTTCCTGATGGCGAGTTTCCTGGGCTTGGCGGCTACCGGACTGCCGATCAAGTTCAATCAAGCGGCCTGGGCCACCAACTTGGCGCATGCGCTGGGCGGCTTCGGCACGGTCATCTTCTTCCACCAAACCTTCGCCATCATCTTGAGCCTGTGCTTCCTGCTGCATCTCGGCCGCATCCTGCACGCCGCCTTCGTCAAAGGCGACCCCGGCGTCTTGTGGGGGCCGAACTCGATGGTGCCGCAGCCCAAGGACCTGCTCGACATGTTTTGGCACTTCGCCTGGTTCTTCGGCTTGGGGCCGAAGCCGCGCTTTGATCGCTTCACCTACTGGGAGAAGTTCGATTACTGGGCGGTGTTCTGGGGCATGGCCATCATCGGCACCTCGGGCTACGTGATGTGGTTCTCGGGCTTCTTCGGGCGCTTCATCCCCGGCTGGATGTTCAACATCGCGCTGCTGATCCATTCGGAGGAGGCGCTGCTGGCGGTCTGGTTCATCTTCACCATCCATTTCTTCAACTCCCACATCCGCCCGGAGAAGTTCCCGATGGATCTCGTCATCTTCACCGGGCGCGTCAGCGAAGCCGAGCTGCACGAAGAACGCCCGCTGGAGTATGAACGGCTGGTGGCCCAAGACGGCCTGACAGCAATCGCCACCGAACCGCCGCCGCTGTGGTTGAGGAACTTCGGCCGGCTGATCGGCTTCACTGTAATCACCATCGGTTTCATTCTGTTCGGCCTGACGCTGTGGGCCTTGTGAGGCATGGCCGTGGGCCGGCAACTGCACGCGTGTTGGGGATGGTGGTGCGCGATGGCGCTGGTGCTGGCCATAACCCGCGGGGCTGCGGCCGCGCTCGCGCCGGAGGTGGAAGGCTGCCTGAATTGCCACCGCGAGCAGACGCTGGAGCTGACGCTGCCAAGCGGCGAGAGCCGCTCCCTGTTCGTCGACAGCCAACGCTTCGCCGGGTCCATCCACGGCGACAAGCTCAGCTGCGGCGACTGCCACACCGACATCGAGGAGTTCCCGCACCCCGAACGCACGTTCAAGAACGTGCGTGAGTTTGCCCTGGCGTACTACGAAAGCTGCAAGCGTTGCCATTTCGATAATTACACCAAGAGCCTCGACAGCGTGCACTACACCTTCCTGTCGAAGGGTGACCAGCGGGCGCCGCTGTGCGTCGATTGTCACGGCGCCCACGACGTCGCCAGCCCGCGCCTGCCCAAGACGCGGATTTCCACCACCTGCGCCCGCTGTCACGAGCAGGTCTATCAGCGTTACGCCGAGAGCGTGCACGGCAAGGCGCTGCTCAAAGGGGCCAACGGCGACGTCCCGGTTTGCACCGATTGCCACCGCTCCCACGACATCGAAGACCCTAGAACCGCCTCCTTCCGCTTGCGCAGCCCCGAGATCTGCGCCCGCTGCCACACCGATGAGACGGTGATGAAGAAGTACGGCCTCTCCACCGGCGTGATCCAGTCCTACCTGACGGATTTTCACGGCATGACGGCGTCGTTCTACAAACAAGAGCAGGGCACGCCCGAGGCTTTGACTGCGGTTTGCACCGATTGTCACGGTGTGCACGATATCCTGGCAGTGCAGGACCCGCGGTCTTCGGTGATGCAGGCGAACGTGGCCAAGGTCTGTCAGAAGTGCCACCCGGGAGCCACCGAGAGTTTCCCGGCGGCGTGGCTGTCGCACTACGAGCCCAGCCCCGATAAGGCGCCGCTGGTCTACTACGTCAAGTTATTCTACCAGATCTTCATTCCATTCGTCGTGCTCGGGCTGGTGCTGCAGATTCTGCTCCACCTCTGGCGGGTGGTGGTGAGCCGATGAGCCGGCGTGGAGCCAAGCCAACCTCTGCGGCGAAACTGGCGCGGGCGCCGCACGCGACTCGGTTCAGCGTCAAGCAGCGAATCGAGCACTTCGTGATCATGCTGCTGTTCATCCTGCTGGCGCTGACCGGCCTGCCGCAGGAGTTCTTCGAGGCCGGCTGGGCGCAGTGGCTGATCAGCCGGCTCGGCGGCATCGATCGGGTGCGCTGGCTGCACCGGGTCGCCGGCATCCTCTTCACCGCCGGCGCCGCCGAGCACTTGGGCGTCATCATCTTCCTGGCGCTCTCCAAGCGGATCGAGCCCAGCATGATCCCGACGAAGAAGGACTTCACCGACGCGGTCGTCACTTTGGGGCACTACCTCGGTCTCTCGGAACACGAGGCCCGATTCGATCGCTACGACTATCGCCAGAAGTTCGAATACTGGGGGCTGATTTTCGGCGGAGCCATAATGGTGGTGACCGGCTTGATCTTGTATTTTCCGACCTTGGTCACGCGCGTGCTGCCGGGCGAGCTGATTCCCGCCGCCAAGGTGGCGCACGGCAGCGAGGGCCTGCTGGCGTTTCTGATCGTGATCATCTGGCACATCTACAACGCGCACTTGAGCCCCGAGGTGTTTCCGTTCGACGCCAGCATCTTTACCGGCAAGATCGAGGTCGAGCGCATGAAACGCGATCATCCGCTGGAATACGCGCGCTTGGTGGCGAGCGGTAAGGTGGCGGCGCTGGAGCAGGAAGCGAGCGCTGAGCCACCCGGCACAGACGATGACCGGCAATCGCCGTGACGTGACGAGAGGGGTGCCACTCTGAGCCCAGCGCGCTTTCCGCGCCGCAGCCTGCGGGGGCGCATGCTGTTCCTCGTCGGCCTGGGGATGCTTGCCCTGGCGGGGATTCTGGGCACCGCCATCATGGCCGCGAGCCGTGAACTGAGCGCGCAGGCGCTGCGCGAACGCCTGCACTTGGCGCAGGCGCTCGCTGATCACCTCGACTACGTCTTGAAGTCGAACCTGGTGGCGCTGCAAGACGTGGCACAAAGCGCCCGTGCTGACCTCGAAACGGCTGGCCTCAAGCCGCTCAAGGCCGCGCTACGCGAGGCCTATCTGCGCTCGATCTTCACCGAGGGCGTGTTCCTGCTCGACCGCCGCGGCGCGCTGCTGGCGATCGAGCCGCAATCGGCCGCGCGCACGCCCGCGGAGCTCGCCGCCGTGCCGCTCATCCGCCGCGTCGTCCAAGAGGGCCGCCCCGAGGTGTCCGGCCTCGTGGTCCAGGGTAACCGGCGCATCTACGCCGGCGTGCCGGTGCGTGATTACGGCGGCGAGTTGGTGGGTGCCGTCGGCGGTGAGGTGGATCCGGCAAGCCCCCGTTTCCGCGCGCTGCTCAGTCCCATCCGCATGGGCGGCACCACCTACCTCGATCTGGTCGATGGTCACGGCGTCGTCCTGGCCTCGACCAAACCCGACCGGGCGTTCACAGAAAGTGATCACGGCCGTTTCTTGGCCGGCTTGATTCAAGAGAAGCGCTCGGCCGTGCGCGCCTGCCACAGTTGTCACGAGGAGCAGGGCCAGGTGCCGGCGCGCGAGCGCGAGGTCATCGCCTTTGCCCCGCTGACCTTCGCACCCTGGGGCGTGAGCATCCGCCAGGCCGAGGATGAGGCGTTTGCGGGCGCGCGCGCCGCCCAGCGCCGCCTGCTGCCGATCGCCGCCGTGACCATCTTGCTCGGGCTGTTGTTCGCCTGGGGCGCGGCCAGAAGCGTGACCAGGCCGTTGGGGATCCTCACGCGCGCGGCCCAACGCATCGCCGGCGGCAACCTCGAACAACCCACACCACCCTTGGGCGACGACGAGATCGGTCAACTCGCCCGCTCCTTCGACCATATGCGCCAAGCCCTCAAGGACTCGCTGGCGGCGATCGCCGGCTGGAACCGGGAGCTGGAGGACCGAGTCGGCAAGCGCACCCGCGAACTCGAAGTGCTCTACCAAGAGCTGCGCCGCAAGGAGGAGATGCGCGGCGAGCTGTTGAAAAAAGTCATCGCCGCACAAGAGGAGGAACGCAAACGCATCGCCCGGGAGTTGCACGACGAGACCAGCCAAGCCTCGGCGGCGCTCCTGCTCGCCATCGAGGCGAGCACGCAACGGGCCCCCGATGAAGCCAAGGAACGGCTGCGCCGGATGAAGGCCATGGCCGGCCGCATCCTCGACAGCATCCACCGCCTGATCTTCGATCTGCGGCCGTCGATGCTCGACGACCTCGGTCTGGTTTCGGCCTTGCGCGCCTCCGCCGAGAGCCACCTTGAACCGTTGGGTATGGACGTGGCCTTCGAGGTGAGCGGAGCCGAGCGGCGACTGCCGGCTGAAATCGAGACGACCCTCTTCCGCATCGGGCAAGAGGCGATCTCGAACATCCGGCGGCACGCCGAAGCCGAGAGCGTCAAGATCACGGTTGAGTTCGGGGAGCAGTGCGTCGCCCTGCGGGTTCAAGACGACGGCAAAGGCTTCAACGCCGACGAGCTCGAGCGCTCGCCCGAAGGGGTGCGCGGGCTGGGGCTGCTAGGCATGAGAGAGCGGGCGCTGCTGCTCGATGGTGCCTTGACCATCACCTCAGCGCCGGGCAAGGGTAGCGAGGTCAGCGCGCGGATCCCGCTGACCCGGAGTCGCACCTGAACACAGAGCACTGAAGGTGAGCATGAAGATCAAGGTGCTCGTGGCCGACGACCACGCCCTCTTTCGCGAGGGTATCACCGCCCTGCTCGCCGGCTACGACGACCTCGAGGTGGTCGGCGAGGCCGCCGACGGCAAGGCAGCCGTCGATCAAGCCGGCAAGCTACACCCCGACGTGGTGCTGATGGACATCGCGATGCCGGGATTGGGCGGGCTGGAGGCGACGTTCGAAATCAAGAAGCTGTACCCGGAAGTGAAGATCCTGGTCCTCACCCAGTACGACAACCGCGAGTACGTGTATCGCTTCCTCAACGCCGGCGTTTCCGGCTACGTGTTGAAGCGCGCCGCCGGCACGGAGTTGGTTGCGGCCATTCGCGCTGTGCATCAGAAGGGCACCTTCCTCCACCCCGACGTGGCCCCCGCAGTGGTCGCGGGCTATCTCGGCGGCGGCATCAAGTCCGCGGCGCAGGACGATCCGTACGAGGCCCTGACCGAGCGGGAGAAGCAGGTGCTCAAGCTGGTCGCCGAAGGCAAGACCAACAAAGAGATTGCCGAGATCCTCGGCATCAGCGTCAAGACCGCGATGGGTCACCGGGCCAACCTGATGGACAACCTCGGCATCCACAACAAAGCCGAGCTGGTCAAGTTCGCCCTCCAGCGCGGCATCATCGAGTGAAGCTGATGATACCCGCCGGGCGTGTCAGCCGAGGGTTCTTGGTGCTCTGGATCTTCTTGGAGTGGAGTGCCGATCCCGCCTCGCCAGTTGAGTCCGCGCTGAACGGTTCGAGCGACGACTGCATTCCCTGCCACCAGGAGCGCGCGAGCGCGCACATTCAGGACTGGGAGCAGTCGGTCCATGCGCGCTCTGGGATTACCTGCGTCAGTTGCCACGTTGGCAGCGCCGACAACGTGAGTACCGCGGGCGCGGGCTCCGGCGATCGACCAGCGGCCTGCCGTGGCGGGCACCCGAGCGTCGTCGTAATCTGCGCGCGGTGTCATCAGCAGGTGGGTCAGGCGTTCCGCGAAAGCCTGCACTATCGTCACGCGGGGAGCGGACCGACCACGCCCACGTGCGTGGACTGCCACTCGGCTGCGGGTGGCTCGATCCTCTCCGGCGACTCGATCCCGCGGCGCTGCGCGACCTGCCACAGCGCGGGCGGTGTAGCAGGCGAGGCGTGGGTGGTGGAGAAAGCGCCGGAGCTGTTGCAGCTTCTGCGCCGGGTGACGCTGGCGCGCACGATGGTCGAGGAACATCTGGACCAGCTTGGCAAATCCGGCGCTGACGTGGCATCGTTTCGAGCTTATTTGAGTCGCGTCACGGCGACTTTCCGAGACATTCCGATCGAGTGGCACCGGTTCAATCTCAAAGATGCGGAGAGTCGGTCCCGCCACGCGCTGGACACTCTCGAATCGCTTCACCAGCGGTTGGAGCGCCGCGTCCCGGACAGGGGACCCGAACGCCCGCCTGCCGAGTTGTCCCGGGCCGTGGCGTTAACACCGCCGCAGGGCAGACCGCTGCGCTTCGCGGTGGCGAGCATGGTCGACCCGATTGCGACCTACGAGGCCTACCTGAGGCTATTCGAAGATTTGGGACACAGCCTCAGTCGGCCGTACGAGTTTGTTCAGCGCCGCACCTATCAGGAGATCAACGATCTCCTGCTGCAAGGCGGTCTGGATCTGGCCTTCATCTGCTCGGGGGCGTACGCGGTGTTACCAGACGATGCACCCATCGAGATCGTCGCCTTACCGGTTGTGAATGGGAACAGCATCTACCACTCGCTGATCATCGTTCGGAAGGACAACCCGGCGCAGCGGTTCGAGGACCTCGAGGGGGCGCGGTTCGCCTTCACCGACCCGCTGTCCAACACCGGCTACCTCTATCCGGCTTTCCGAGCCACGAAGCTGGGAAAGGACTTGCAGCGCTTCTTCGCTTCAACGCTGTTTTCGGGCTCCCACGAGCGCTCCATTCTGGCGGTGTATCGCAAGTTGGCGGATGCCGCGGCCGTGGACGACCTGGTGTTCAACCAACTGGTCGTTCCGAACAGCCCGTACTGGGATCAGCTCCGGATCATCGAATCCTCACCAGAGTTCGCCATCCCGCCGGTCGTGGCGCCGACGTCGGTGCCGGCCGAACTGCGGGCACGGATGCGGGGTTTTTTCCTCGAGATGGCGCAGGCGCCTGAGGGGCGCGAGCGGCTCGCCGCCTTGGGGTTCGAGGGCTTTATCGCGGGAGAGAAGGAACACTATGCATCCATTCGCGAGATGCTGGAGGTCACCGGTGCCAAACCCCGCTGAGCCGTCTCTGGCACACTGGCGGCCGCGGCTGACACTGCGTGTTCGATTCGCCGTTTTGATGGCGCTCGCCGTCGCTCTGCTCGGCGGGGTCAATCGCCTTTACCTGGACACCCGCATCCTCAATGAGTTGGAGGAGGAGCTGGAACTGCGCGCGCTGAGCTTCGCGCGCTACCTTGGCGCCGAAAGCGTCAACCTCGTGTTGCGGCAGGACTTCGTTGGCTTACACAAGCTCTTGAATGATGCTCGCAGTAGCGGTTCGGACGTCGAGTACGCGTTCATCATGGATCCGACGAACAAGGTCTTGGTGCACACGTTCGAGTCCGATTTTCCGGAGCAACTCACGCTCCTGAATCGATACCGCGAGCATGACGGGTATCAGGTTCAACGCATCGAGATCTTCAGCGAGCGTTTTCGTGACTTTGCCGTGCCGCTCTACCATGGCGAACTGGGCGTGTTGCGCTTAGGGGTGCGCGACGGGCGGATTCTGGCGCGGGTCACGTCCGTGCGTCGAGAGCTGACGCTGGTCCTGTCCGCGGTCATGGCCTTGAGTGCCGCTGCCGCCTACCTGCTCACCTACTTTGGTCTCCGACCGTTGGCTGCCATCACCGGTGCCCTGGAGCGCTTCGAGCCCGGACAGCGCTGTGAGACGATCGTTCCGCGACGCGACGACGAGGTGGGGGATCTCGCCACCAAGGTCAATCTGGTGACTGCTCGGCTGCACAACTCCCACACGCAGATGATGCAAACCGAGAAGATGGTGGCGGCGGGGCTCCTGGCCTCCGGAATCGCCCACGAGATCAACAATCCGATCTCCGGCCTGCAGAACTGCCTGCGCCGGATCCAGGCGAAGCCCGAGGATGTCCCGCAGATCAAGGAGTACACCGCGGTGATGCTACAGGCCGCCGAGCACATCGGGGCGGTGGTGCATGGCTTGCTGGATTTCTCGCGCAGCACACCCAAGCAGATGCTCGTGATCGATCTGCGCGGCGTGCTGACAAAGGCGCTCCATCTAACGGCGTTCCGGATCGAGAAGAATCAGATCGAGCTGCAACAGGCCATCCCGGAAGACCCGGTTTGGGTGCGCGGCGAAGAGGCGCAGTTGGTGCAAGTCGTGGTCAATGTGCTGTTGAACGCCATCGATGCCATGGAGGCCGGCGGGGTCTTGCAGCTGATGCTGGAGCGTGAAGACGGGCAGATAGTACTTCGGGTGCGCGACGACGGTGTGGGCGTCGCCCCCGAACATCTATCACGGGTCTTCGAGCCTTTCTTCACGACGAAGGGAAGCGGCAAGGGAACGGGGTTGGGGCTCGCCGTCACCCAAGGTATCATTCTCGACCACGACGGACGCATCGCCATCGACTCGTCGCCCGGTGTAGGCACTGAAGTGAAAATCCAGCTGCCGTTGTGGCGCCAGATCCAACGGGTCGGACATGAAGCTGCGTGAGCACAACAAACGGCCGTGTTCCGTACTGCTCGTTGATGACGAGCGGACGATCCTGGTCTCGTTGCGTGACTCGCTGCGCGACGCGGAGATCGAAGTCGTCACCGCTTCTACCGGAGACGAGGCGCTGCGGCTCCTTCGCAACGGCACCTTCGGCGTGGTCGTCTCCGATGTGCGCATGCCCGGGCTGTCAGGGCTGGAGCTGCTTGCCAAGATCCGCGACGAGGGCATCGATGCGCCCGTCATCCTCATGACCGCGTATGCGACGATCGATCAGGCGGTGGCGGCGATGAAGACGGGGGCGTACGACTACGTCACCAAGCCGTTCCCCAACGAGAAAGTCGTGCGCATGGTGCAGAACGCCTGGGCGCTGGTGAGCCTGAGAGCCGAGGTCCGCGACCTGCGCGCGCAGCGGGGCACGGGGCTGGAATTTCTGGTGGGCACGAGCGCGCCATGGGCGAGAGTCCTCGACAAGGTGTGGGCCGTGGCAGCCACCGACTCCACCGTCCTCATCGTTGGGCCGAGCGGGACCGGGAAAGAGATGGTGGCCAATGCACTGCACCTGCTGTCGCGGCGCAAAGACGGGCCTTTCATCAAGGTCCACTGCGCGGCGCTGCCCGATTCACTCATCGAGAACGAGCTATTCGGGCACGAGAAGGGTGCGTTCACCGGTGCCGTTGCGGAGGTCAAGGGGCGTTTCGAGCTCGCGCACGGTGGCACCCTCTTGCTGGATGAGGTCGACGACATTCCTTTGAACGTTCAGGTCAAGCTGCTGCGGGTCATCCAAGAGCGCGTCATCGAAAGACTGGGAGGCGGCAAACCCATCCCGGTGGACGTCCGGCTGCTGGTGACGAGCAAGGGCCGGCTTGAGGACTTGGTCGAGCAGGGCACGTTCCGCCAGGACCTGTACTACCGCTTGTCCGTAGTGCAGTTGCACCTGCCCAGGCTGGCCGAACGCCGGGACGATATCCCGTTGCTCCTGGAGCACTTCCTGGCGCTGTGCAGTCACCGGATGATGCGTGCATGCGGGGGCTTCACTCCCGAAGCCTTGGCGGTGCTGACCCGCTACGACTATCCGGGCAACGTCCGTGAGCTGGAACATATCGTCGAATCGTGCTGTGCGTTGAGCAGTGGCGGCCCAATCGGCACGCCCCTGTTGCCGGACCGAGTCAGGGAGAGAGTTCAAAACCAGCCGGCGCTCCCCCGCTCCTTCAACGGCCAGCCCCTGCAAGAGGCCATCGACGAATTCGAGCGCTCCTATCTGGAGACCGCCTTGCGGGAGTTCGAAGGGAAGCGCGCCGAGTTGGCGGACCGACTCGGCATCAGCCGCAAGACACTCTGGGAGAAGCTGAAGAAGCACGGGCTCGTCGCTGAGTGAGGGGCGCCGCCGTCTCGGCGCGCACGCTACACGCACGTAACCGCAGTTACGCGCACGCAACACCGACAAGCGTGCGATTTCCGTAGCCCTGCATCTTGCGTTACGCCGCCGAAACACCGCCGCCAACCCGCACGGTTCGGCAGTGGCCGGTTGACTGGTTCTGCGCTGCGGTCTTTCCGCGGCCCCACACTTGCAAGGTGTACCTCCGTCAATGCCGCGAGGCAGCTCGCCCGAAGCGGTTCGGGGGGCTCATAGCGCAGGGGGCATCGGATGAACCAGTTTCCAGGAGAGTGGCGATGACACGTGTACGTGCAGGCTCGCTTCGGTGTGTAGTCGTGGCTCTGGCGCTGTTGGTCAGCGCCTGCGGCGGCGATGATGCAGGGCCGCCTCCGGCACCAACGGCGACGGCCACCCGAGTTCCGACAGCCACGGCGACGACCGTAGTAGTGCCCGTCACAAGTACCGCGACTCCGGTGCCGGCAACCGCAACGGCGACCGCCGCGCCGACGGACACGGCCACCGAAGCTCCGACGCCTACCGCGACGGCCACAACCGCGCCGCCAACACCCACGGTCACGCCGATCCCGCCGACGGCAACGGCAACTGACACCCCGGTGCCGGTAACTGCAACACCGACTGTCGCACCCACAGCGACGGCAACGGGCGGCGTCACGAACGTCCGCGCCCTGCATACGTCGGGCTCGTCGCAGTACGACGCGAACTGCCTCAAGTGCCACGCAGACGTTCTCACCGAGCAATCACTGAACCCCCAGATTCCGGGCCCGCATCCGGCCATGCTCCTTTGGGTCGGCGGGGCGACCAACGCTGCGTGTACCTTCTGTCACAAGGCGGTGGACTTCGATCGTGCATCGGCAGCCAACGTCCGCCGCAATGTGGATGTCCAGACCTGCGCGATTTGTCACGGCCCGTCTGGCCCGGGACAGCAGTTCTACCAGTCCAAGTGAGGAGCGGAGGAGACAGCTATGGCCAAGATCGGTAAGCAGGGTGGCCTCGATATCAGCCTCGACCGCCGGCGCTTCCTGCAGTGGGGCGGGGCGCTCGCCTCGCTGGCATCGGTCAGTTCGGTGCTTGGAACGCGCCGCCTCGCGGCGCTGGTGTTCTCGCAGAATCCCCCCGACCCGCCCGAGGGCACCGCGGGCGTGGAGTTCAAGTTCAGCGTCTGTCAGATGTGCCACGGCCGCTGCGGGATCATGTGCAAGATCAAGGATGGCGTGCTCCTTAAGATCGACGGCAACCCGTACCACCCGAACAACATGCACGACGACGAGCGGCTACCGTATGCGACCGCGGTAGCGACGGCCGTGCGTACGCGCGGGCGCCTGTGCCTCAAGGGCCAGTCGGGCGTGCAGACCCTCTACGATCCGTACCGGATCAAACAGCCGCTCAAGCGGGTGGGGCCGCGCGGTTCGGGGCAGTGGCAAGCGATTAGCTGGGACGATGCGCTCAGCGAAATCGCGAACAAGCTGGTCAGCCTGCGCGACTTTGTGAACGACGCGAAGCCGGGGCGCTCGAAGGCGGGCAAGGCGGTCAACAAGGTGCTCTTCGCCCCCGGCCGTACGATCGAGGGCGAGTTCACCGATCGCATCTGGAAGGACGGTTACGGAACCTACAACTACCGTCTCGACCACACCAGCATCTGTGAGGTGGATCACCACGTCGCGTACGAGCTGGCCACCTGGGACAAGGCCGCCGCGACACCCGCCGGGCGCAAGAACCACTTCAAGCCCGAGTTGCTCGGCTGCGAGTACGCGATCTTCTTCGGCTCCAACCCCCTCGAGGCCAACTTTGCGATGGTGCCGCTGGCACGCAACCTCATGGAGATGAAGAAGCGCGGCGGTAAGTACGTGGTTGTAGATCCGCGCTTCTCCAATGCCGCTGCCCAGGCGGACCAGTGGGTGCCGATCATTCCCGGCACCGACGCCGCGCTCGCCCTGGGCATGGCTCGCTGGATCGTCGACAACGGCCGCCACGACACGGTCTACCTGAGCAACGCCAACAAGGCGGCGGCGACGGCGGACGGCGAGACCACGTGGACCGACGCCACGTGGCTGGTGATCACGGAACCCGCGGACGCGAACGCCGGGAAGTACATGAGGGCGAACGAGATCGGAGGCGCCGCCACGAACTTCGTGGCGTGGAACGGCGCCGCGGGCGTGGAGGTCATCAGCCAGAGTACGACGGCCCCGGTCGACGGTGTGCTGGACACCGAAGAGGTGATCGTAAACGGCAAGCGCTGCAAGTCGGCGTTCACGCTCTTCCGCGAACGGATCCAGCAGAAGACCCTGGCCGAGTACAGCGCCATCTGCGGCGTAAGCGAGGCCACCATCACCCAGCTGGCGAACGACTTCACCGCGCACGGGAAGAAGGCCGCGACGGAGCACTACCGCGGCGTCGTGCAGCACACCAACGGTGCCTACAGCTCCTTAGCCATCATGGCGCTCGATTTCCTCATCGGCAACTGCGACTGGAAGGGCGGCTCGACCGCCGGCGGCGGCGGCTGGTCGTTCACCAACGCCACCGGCGGTGTCAACGTACAGACCGTGCCCGGCGGCGTCGCCGCGAGCGGGGTGCGGATCGACCGCACCAAGGGCAAGACCTACGAGAACCAGGGGTCGGAGTACCTCGCGGCGGACGACTACCCGGCGCAGCGACCGTGGTTCCCCTACGCCACGCACGGCAACTTCCAGGAAGTGATCCCCAGTGCGGCACACGGGTACCCGTACGAGGCGAAGGCCCTCATCACCTACTGGAACGCCTGGCCGTACTCGACGCCGGCGCTGCGAAACGTGTTTGAGACGTACATCGCTGACGAAACGAAGTGCGAGTTGTTCGTGGCCATCTCGGTCAATATCGGCGAGGTGGCCGCGTGGGCGGACTACATCCTGCCGGACACCACCTACCTCGAGAAGTTCGCGTTCACCGGCGGCACGCCGAGCGTCATCACCAAGCTCACCGCTTTCCAGCAACCGGTGGTGGGCACGTTCGACGGCAGCATGAACTACACGCCGGTTCTTCCGCAGACGAAGATGTACATCGACATCCTCATCGAGCTCGGAAAGAAGATGGGGATCCCCGGGGTCGGCGCGGGCGCCTTCGCGGACGGTGGCTCCCTCGACCGCGCCTGGGACTTCGTGCAGAGGGCGCTGAACAACCTGTCGATCAGCAGCGGCAAGAGCGTTGCCGACATCCAGGCCAAGGGCGGCGCCTTCGAAGACCCGGGCAACGAGTACGACTCCGGCAATCCGAACAAGCAGAAGAACCGTTACGGAAACGAGTTTCACTTCTACATCGAGGAGCTCGCGGTGACGAAGGACTCCATGTCCCCCACCGCGCAGAAGTTCGATCCAATGGCGAAGTACGAGGTTCCCAGCCATGCCGACGGTACTCCGGTGGACGACGGCCCGGGTTACCCGTTCCGTCTGATCACGTACAAGTCGGTGCGCCACGGCCAGGCGCGAACCGCAGCCAACCCCTGGCTGATGGCACTCCAACCCGAGAACTTCGTGGACATCAGCAGCGCCGATGCGGCCGCGCTCGGCGTCGAAACCGGCGAGAAGGTGAAGATCACGTCGGTCAGCAATCCCGCCGGTATCGTGGGCAAGGCGTGGGTCACCGAAGGGTTGCGGCCGGGCGTCATCGCGGTGTCTCACCACTTCGGGCACTGGGAACTGGGGTCGCGCGCGCACGTGATCGACGGCGTGACGCAGCCGCACGACCCGAGCCGCGGCGCGGGTACCATGCCGAACCTGGTGATGCGCCTAGACGATGCGATCAGCGCCGCCAACCCCGCCGCGAAGGTGTCGTTGCAAAGCAAGATCGGCGGTAGCGTGTCCTTCTACGACACACGCGTCAACGTCGTGAAGGCGTGAAGGAGAGCAACATGGGCCAGAAAGGTTGGCTAATCGATCTTGGCAAGTGCACCGGTTGCGAGAGCTGCACGGTGGCCTGCAAGTCGGAGTGGAACACGGCGCCGCTCGAGTCCCCGCTCGAGTTCAAGCCTGGCTGTTCGGGAGAACTCCCTGACGCCCCAGAATTCACCGGCTGTCTCGCGACACCGAAGCATGTGAGCTATCGCGCGGTCATCGGGCAGGAGAGTGGCACGTACCCCCACCCCGTCCGCCTCTTCATCACGAGCGCCTGCAACCATTGCGACAAGCCCGCTTGCTTGGCTTCGTGTCCGCTCTCGGACAAGAACGACCCCGCGAATCCGAACAACGTCATCACCAAGCGAGCATCCGACGGTGCCGTGCTCATCAACCAGGAAACATGCATCGGTTGCCAGTATTGCGTCTGGGCCTGCCCGTACGGGGCACCGCGCTTCAACGAGGTCACCAAGAAAGTCGAGAAGTGCACGTTCTGCGTCCATCGGGTGGACGACGGCTTGTTGCCGGCGTGCGTCACCACCTGCGTTGGCCGCGCCTTGTACATGGTGGAAGACTTCAGCCTAGCCGAGTCTGGGCTCAATGCACCGCCACGTTTTTCCGATCCGAAGCTGACCACCCCAGCGGTGAAGTTCGTGCCGCGATGACACCGGCGAACGCCGAGTTCAGTGCGCTTGCACCGCTCGCAACGAGCCGTGCCGGGGTGTACGAGGTCCTGGCCTCGCTCTACCTGCAGCCGCCTTCTGCCGCACTGATTGCCGCGCTGTTGGAATTGGCGGTGTCGCCCGCAATGGCCGAGCTCTCGGCGGGCTGCGCCGGAGATCTCCTGCGACGCTACGCCGCTAGCTACAACGGCGAGGTGGAAGCGCTACAGCAAGAGTTCAACGATCTGTTCGCGGTACCGCTCGGGCGTTATGTGACCCCGTACGAGGCGGTGTACAGGGACGAACGCGTGGTGGGAGGAGAACGCGTCCGCGGCCTACTCATGGGCCCCTCGACGGCCGCAGTTCTGCAAGCATACCGGGACTACCACTTCGCGATCAGCCCAGAGTGTCCCGAGCTCCCAGATCATATTGGTGTCGAGCTGAGTTTCATGTCGCTGCTTTGTGAGCGGGAACGTCAGGGATGGGAGGCGGGAGACCTGCCCGCAGTCAACCTGCTATTGGCGCGCGAGCTCCGTTTTCTCGGGGATCACCTCTTACGCTGGGTTCCGGATCTCAGCCAGCGGATCTCGGCAAACGCACGCACGCTCTTCTATCGCGGGATCGGCCACCTCACCGAGGAATTCATTCGAGCGGACGCGGCGGCGCTCGTCCGAGTGTGTGGCGAGCGCCAGTGTCTCACATCTGCTGAGCTGACGGCCTAGCGTTCAACTGACGCATTCCCGTGGGCTCCTCGAAGTCCAAACCGCAGAACCGTAGGTCATCGGCGCGTCACTCTGTCCTCCTCAGCTTGATCTGATGCGTTTCGCTGGCGGCATAGGCGCTGCCATCGGGAGCAGCCTCAAGCTGAAGCTGAGCATCCTTCTGGCTGTCATTCTCGGCGGCATCGTCGGCCTCGTGTCTTGGAGCGCCATCGCGATGCAGGAAGGCCAGCTCCTGTGGACCTCCCGAGCGCGCCTGAGCGCCCTGCAAGAATTGTTGAAGACCGTGGTGACCGCCAGCATGCTGGCTCGGGACCGCGACAATGTTCAACGCGTCATCGAGGCGCTCGGCAGTCACGAAGACATCGATGCGGTGCGAATCTTCGATCCGCAAGGCGTCATCCACTTCTCCTCGCGCCCCGAAGAACGCGGCCAGCGCGTGAGCACCGAGGAGCTATCCCGGACGGCGGTGGAAGCGAAGCCGACAACACTCACTCGCGGCGCCACCGCGACGGAGTACACACTGGTGCAACCGATGTTCAACCAACCGGCGTGTTTCTCTTGCCACGAGCCGGAGCAGCGGATTCTCGGCCTCCTCCAGCTCAGCCTCACCTTGGGCCCAACTCGGCAGCAGCTTGCCGCCTTCAAGCGCCTCGCCGTGGCGGCGACGATGACCATCTTGGGCATGATGGTCGTCGCCATTTGGTTTGCGCTGACGTTCTTGATCGACCGGCCCCTGCAACGGCTGGTTGCGGCGATGGCACGGGTTGAGGATGGTGACCTCAGTGCCCGCGCCGGAGTTTACCGCGACGACGAACTCGGGCGGTTAGCCCTTCACTTTAACGAGATGCTCTCGCAACTGCAGGTCGCCCAGCAGCAACTCAAGCGCCACCATCAGGAGCAATTGGCACGGGCTGACCGCCTGGCGACCATCGGCGAGATGGCGGCTACCCTTGCCCACGAGATTCGGAATCCGCTGAGCGGACTGCTCGGTGTCATTTCGGTGCTGAGCCGGAACTTCGTCGACGGTGACCCGCGGCTGGAGATCGCCCGCGAAGGCCATTCCCTCGTCGACCGGATGAACGAGACGATTGAAGAGCTCCTTCATTACGCGAGGCCGTCGTCGCCCCACTTGCGCCCCGTCAAGCTCGACGACATCGTCGATCGGAGCGTGGCGTTGGCCGAGGGCGAGGCAAGGAAGGCGGGCGTCCGAATTGTCAGAGATGCAAACACAGCCAATAGGTGCGGCGGTGATGCTGAATCTCCGACCATCCGGGCCGACCCACACCAAATGCAGCAGGTCTTGGTGAATCTCATTAGCAATGCCGTCCAGGCATGCGCGACGGGAGGGCAGGTGCGCATTTGCGCCTGTCTCCGGAAACATGAGGCTGAGCAGCCGCTCGCCTGCGTCGAAATCGAGGACAACGGCAAGGGCATGACCGCTGACGAACTCGCGCAGGTCTTCAACCCGTTCTTCACGAGCAAGTTGCACGGGACGGGGCTCGGACTTCCGATCGCGCAACAAATTATGGAATACCACGAGGGCCGCATTGCGTTGACCAGCGCACCGGGTCAGGGTACCCGCGTGCAGGTGGAGTTGCCGGCGCATCCAGAGGGCCCGGCAAAGGATGGCTCCAATTTCATGCTGCGCGACCCCAACCCTCGGCCGTAATGAGCTGCTCGACGCGCACGCGTATCTCGTCGCGGATAGTTCGCACGCGTTCGATGGGTTGCCCTTTGGGATCGGGGAGGTTCCAGTCTTGCCGCCGCAAACCGGGCACCAGCGGACAACTCTCGCCACAACCCATCGTCACCAGAAGCTGAGCACCCGCAGCCAGCTCGTCGGTGAGGCGAGTGGGCTGCGCGGTACTCAGGTCGATGCCGAGCTCGCGCATGACCGCGACGACCTCGGGATGAACGTGCTCGGCCGGTTGCGTTCCCGCCGAGCGGGCACGGGCGCGGGTCGGATCAGCGAGGCGATTGAAGAAGCCCGCCGCCATCTGCGAGCGCCCGGCATTGTGGACGCAGGCGAAGATCACGGTCTTCATGCGGTGGCCCCAGCCGGCAGAGATTGCGCGCTAGCCGGTGGTTGTCGCGTACGCTGCCGCCCCGGGCGCTTTGTCGCGAAAGTAGTGTCGCCGGAACCACAGCGCAACGTTGACCAGACCGATCATCACCGGCACCTCGACGAGCGGGCCGATCACCGCAGCGAACGCCGCACCGTGGTGAATACCAAACGTGGCCACCGCGACGGCGATCGCCAGCTCGAAGTTGTTCGAGGCAGCGGTGAACGACAGCGTGGCCGATTGCGGGTAGGTAGCGCCTACCGTCTTGCTCATGAAGAAGGCGATCAGGAACATCACCACGAAGTAGACGAGCAGCGGAATGGCAATGCGCACCACGTCCGTCGGGAGCTGCACGATCGCTTCGCCTTTGAGCGAGAACATCACCACGATGGTGAAGAGTAACGCAACGAGCGTGATCGGGCTGATCTTGGGAATGAAATGAGTATGATACCAGTCCTTGCTCTTCAGCCGGATGAGCACGACACGGGTGACGAGACCGGCGATGAACGGGATGCCGAGGTAGATGAACACGCTCTTGGCGATCTCGCCGATCGTGACGCTCACCGCGACGCTCTGCAGGCCGAACCAGGCTGGCAATACGGTGATGAAGAAGTAGGCATAGATCGAGAAAAAGAGGATCTGGAAGACGGAGTTGAAGGCGACGAGGCCGGCGCAGTACTCGGGGTCACCCCTCGCCAGGTCGTTCCAGACCAAGACCATGGCGATGCAGCGGGCCAGGCCGATCATGATGAGGCCCACCATGTACTCCGGCTTGTCTGGAAGGAAGACAACCGCCAGTCCGAACATGAGTACCGGCCCGACGACCCAGTTCTGCACCAGCGACAGGCCTAGTATGCGCCAGTTACGGAAGACGCTGCCCAGCTCCTCGTAGCGGACCTTGGCCAGCGGCGGGTACATCATGAGGATGAGCCCGATGGCGATCGGAATGGACGTGGTTCCGACGCTGAAGCGGTTGAGGAAGGGCTCAATGCCAGGAAGCAGATACCCGCTCCCGACGCCGACCGCCATGGCGAGGAATATCCACAGTGTCAGAAAGCGGTCGAGGAAGCTCAGCCGTTTCGGTTGCCTCTCCGGCGCCAGTCCACCGGTGGTAGCCGCAGAAGCCGTATCCCTGCTCATCGATCTCTCCCGTGCTGACGCTGCTGCATCAGACGATGACCCTCCGGACAACAGCCACCGGAACGACGAACGCTGCGCGCGTACCCGAGATCGGCTTTGGCCTGGGGCAGCAGGCGAGCACAGACGGTGAGGCACGCCAGCAGTTTGCTGTGCAGCGCGTTCTGCGCTGGCGCCAGCTCGTAGAACATCCAGAGGCCGTGCTGCCGCGGCTCGACGAACCCCGAGCGACGCAGGTACCCGAGGTGTCGCGACACGGTGGGCTGCGGCGCGCGCAGGATGGCGACCAGATCGCCGACGCAGAGCGGACCGTGCTGGAGGAGCTGCAAAATCCGCAAACGCGTGCGGTCGGCAAATGCGCGGAACATCAAGTCGACGCCCGCAGGGGCTTTCGACGCGATCGTGCCGGTGCCACGGCGCACGGGCGCGCTTTCGATCCTCTGCCGAACTCTCTCCATATTCGCCTAGGCAATTATAGTGTGGCGCTGCGCCGAGTCAAGCCGCTGAGCCCGTGACGCCGTCGGTTCGATTCCGCCCTAGTGAAGAGGAAGAGACCACCACGAAGTGCACGAAGGCCACGAAGGGCATTCGACCGAGCGGATCGAGTGCATGGCCAAGTTCCGCTGTTCGCTGATGAAGCCCGCAGGGGTTCATGCTCGCAGATTTCCGAAAAATCATCCACGCGCTGACGCGAGCGAATGTCGATTGGGTGTGCGACAAATCTGTGGGTAACGTGCAGCCGACCGGGCAAATCCTCACCAGCCTGACAGTACTGTGTACTGTCAGACCGAGGCCCATGGCCGAAAGGGACGCAATTTGTCATTCCCGCGAAAGCGGGAATCCACGGCCCCGGCTCGCTACCACCCGCCAGCGCTACACGATCTCGTCATCGAGGTCTCGCCCGTCCGGGTTCTGAGCTTCGCTCGGCTCGATCTTCCAGGCGCGGCGCCACTGCTTCAGCTGCTTCTCCCGCACGATTGCGGTCTCTGCGCAGC